>CAZQOX010000034.1:0-9217 GCA_964594895.1 uncultured Candidatus Bathyarchaeia archaeon | reverse complement strand
AAGGAGGTCGAGGAGCTCACCCCCGACGAGATAAGGGAAGCCCTCGCCAACAAAGCCGCCTTAGAGGAGGTAGTGGTCTCAAGCGAGCTGGCCGGGATAGCTGGAGGGCTCCGCGGCACCCTTGAGGCGGTGCTGCTGAAGGAAGACGGAAGCCAGGCCGGACGGATACCTGTCAGCGACCTCGTGGACAAGCTGAAGAACAGCGAAGGCTTGAGCGTCGTCCTGTTCGACGGCATCGTCACGGGGAGGCTCATCGACGCCGCCAACGAGAAGAACATAAAGACCATAATAGGCGAACGCGTCGCCGAGGGGGTTCGAATCCCCCGCGGCCTAGAGATAAGATCCTTCAAAGATCTAAGCTAAACCTTTTTTCCTCATCTTTTTTGTCTCATTCTGCGGCGCAGCGCAGGCTTAGATGCGGCTAGTTCTTCATAGACCGCCCCGAAGCCTTCGTCGTCAGCCAGAACACGTTTGATGTAGACTCCTGTTCTGCCTACCCTGCCCCTCCTCTCGAGGGTCCGGACCCTCTCCTGAACGATCTTTATGTCCACCCCCAGGAGGCGGGCGATGCGCCCCTCACGCCCCTGTACTGTAGACTCCCTGTGGCCCGTCTCCGTCGGCTCTATCAGCATGAGCCTCTTGTCCACGCCTGGCACCCTTGCCCCCGTCTGGAGCCGTGGGTAGCTTAGGGAGCCGGCGTACCTGTAGAACTCCGCCTCGCTGGCCCTCAGCTCCACGAGGGGGAGGCTGTAGCCTCTGTCGGGTTCCGTGTAGAGGTACGCCTTGGCGGCGTAGCTGGGGGTGGCCTGGATTACCTCCCTCCATCGGATGCATGCGCCGCTTCTCTCGAGGACCGCCTGGACTATGGTGGGTGACGGCGGGCTGGTTATCCATATGTCGATGTCGCTGCCGTCCCTCACGTCGCCTCGGGCTATGCTGCCGTAGACGACGGCGTCGATGTGGGCCTCGTTCAGGGGCGCCATCATCTCCTCTGCCTCGGCCCTCAGCATCCGCAGCAGCCGCCAGCGTGCCTCCGTGTACTCTACGTGTATCTCGTCCAAGGCTTCCCCATATTCACCCCTTGGGCGCTCCCCTTATATGTTAAGCCTCAGTCACATATGCTGCATGGCTTCAAGCAGCACAGCGACACTGGCGCTCGTCCTGGTGGCGTGGATCGTCTTCTACCTCGCGGCGAAGAGACTCAAGCTGGAAGAGAAGGGGTGGACCGTGGAGCCCTACTACGCGCTCTACAAGTCGACGAGGCTCAACGACCTCGTGAAGCGGATCGCCGGGTGGAGCCCCGGGTTCTGGAGGGTGCTCGGGAACGTCGGCGTAGCCGCCAGCGTGGGCCAGGTGAGCTTCATCACCTACATACTCGTCAAGAACCTGTGGAGCTTCTTCTTCGCCCCCGAGCAGGCGTCGCCGGTGCAGCCGCTCATCCCCGGGGTCACCATAAGCGTCGACAGCATGCCATGGTTCCTCCTTGGCGCGGGCATCATAATACTCACCCACGAGCTGGGCCACGGCGTCATGTGCGTCGTGGAGAACGTAAAGGTGAAGTCCACCGCCGTGATGCTGGCGGTGATAACCTTCGGCGGCGCCGTGGAGCCGGACGAGGAGTCCATAGAGCAGGCGAGCCTCATGTCCAAGATGAGGATCTACGCCATAGGCAGCATAATCAACCTCGTCACGGGGCTGCTCACGATACCCGTGTTCATAGCCTTCGGGCGGTCCATGCCTGTGCAGCTGATAATCTTCCTCAACTGGATATACTTCGTGGGGATCAACCTGGCCATGATGAACATGCTGCCCATCGGGCCCCTGGACGGTGGGCAGATGTGGCGCACCTATACGGAGAGGCTGGAGGGAGGAGCTAAACTTCAGAGCTTGGCCACCTACGGCTTCATAGCCCTGATCCTGTCGAACATAGGCCTGAGTCTGGCGAAGTTCGGGTTCGTGCCGATATAAACGAGCCGTGGGATGATGGTCTCTGCACGCGCAACGTTTTTACAATGCCTGTGAGAGTGATAGTTGCAGCGGTAGGTAGGACCGGGGAGCTAGCCCTGCCCCCACGCCTCTAACGGGCTACAAGAGGGGTCAGTAACCTTCCAAGGGATCGGGGGCGCGCGGCGTAAGACGCACCGCGCTTCGTCGATGTCCTGCCCCGCGGGGCCGGCGGCTGCTCCGTGTACGGCCGTAGGGCCGCTACTGGGCACTCGACGGGCGAACCTGGCCAGGCCCGGGAGGGAGCAACCTAAGTCCGAACGTTTGGCGCTCGCGGGAAACCGGGGCGGAGAAGCGCATGCGAGGCTGCTCCGCGTCAACCCGTGAACGGAGAGGGGGCTGCCGCTGCACCTAAGCTTCTACGAGCCGCCCCGAGTCCAGGTGCCAGTGGTGCGGGAACTCGTCGCTCAGCGCCTCTATGTGGCTGACGACGATGATCTGGTCGAAGTACCTGCTCAGCTCGTCCCTAAGCAGCGTCATGAAGCCTGTGCGCCTCTGGGCGTCGAAGCCGCTGAGGGGCTCGTCCAGGAAGATGAACCCGGGGCGGGCGCCCCTGGTGGAGGGGATGGTGCTGATGGCGAAGGCCAGGCGGAGGGCGAGGCTGAACTGGTCCTGGGTGGCCCCGCTGAAGACGCCTTTTCCGCGCCATTGCTTTGCCTCCCTGTCGTAGACCTCTATGACGTACCGCTCCTCGTCTATCCGCGCCATGCTGTACCTGTCGTCGGTCAAGGCGGGGAGGAACTGCATCATGTGCTTCTCGACGTTCTGCTTGACGCCTGACATGATGGTGTCCCTCGTGGCGTCGAGGAGCTTCACGGCGCGGCGCATAGCCTCCAGGTCGAACTCCTCCCGGGTGTTAGTCTCCTGCAGCGTCGGGTACTTCTCCCTCAGCGAACGGGTCTGCTCCATCGTCGCCGAGGCCTCCTCTACGTCCCTGGCTCGCTCCAGGTGCTCCGTCTCGAGCCTCGACGACTCCTGCAGCTTTCTCTGGTGCTCTTCCTCTACCTCCGGCTCCTGCTCTAGAGATATCCCGTGTTCAATCTCAAGCGCATCAACGGCATCCCTGCATTGTTTGACCTCGTCGCCGAGCCCCTCGATGGATCGCAGGGTCTCATCTAGGCTACGCTGGAGCTCGGGTTTGATCGCCGCTGCCTCCCTGTTGGACTCGAGCCTCGTCTCCAGCTCGGTCACCTTTCTACTGGCTGCCTCGTTTTCGCGTCTGATCCCCGTCTCGGAGACCACTGAGACCCCCGTCTCCTCCTGTTTCTCTGACATCCTCTCGTTGAGCCTACTCAGGGCGTCGAGGTGGGACTTCATCGCCTCCTCGAGCTCTCCATGATTGGCTTCCCTCTCATCATAGGTATCCGCTGTGATGCCGTAGTTCTCGACGTCTGCCCCGAGCTTGGTCAGGGTCTGCATGTCTCCCTGTACGGCTTCGCGGAGTGCATCGATGGACGAGGGGTCGCCGAGCTCCACCAGCGACCTGTAGTCCCGCGGGCTGGCAGGCAGGCTACCTACTGCGTTGATGAGCCCCGTCTCTTCTTCTCCTACCTTCGCCTCCGACCTGGCCACGCTTTCCTCCATCTCGGCGATCCTGCCCCGGTAGTCGTTGACCCTCGCTATGTCCCCGAGCATGGTTTCCCTCTCGGCTTGAACCGCGTCGAGCTCGGCGTCTATCCGCTGCACGTTGTTCGTGAAGTAAAGATAGGTCCCCGCGACCGTGACGAACCCAAGGGCGTATAATAGTTGGTTGACAAGGTACCCAGCCATAACTCCGATGAAGCCGGCGATGATCATCATGACGCCGTACCGCTGGTATCTTTGTGCTGCCTCCTTGGCTTGTCCCAGATCGTCTCGCCGTCGCTCAAGGCCGTCCACTTTAATCTTAGAGGCCTCCAGCGAGGCGAGCCTCGCCTCCGCCTCCCCCTTCAACTGATGGACCTGCTCGGCCTGCCGTCTAGCGTCGGCCAGCCTCTGGGTCGCCCCAGATATCTCAGCAAACAGCTTCTGGGCTTCCTCGGCTGGCAGATAGTCCTCCATCTGGGCGTTGAGCTCCTCGACCCTCTTCTTCGCTTCCTCGGCCGCAGACAGGGCCCTCGACGCCTCCTCCACCCTGATAGCGTCTTTATCGACCTCGGTCTTCTTCTCGGCTTTCTCCTTCTCGAGTCCCAGCATCTCCTCCAAGACGACGATCTTCTGCTCCGTCTCTCTGCGTTTTTCCTCAGCCTTAGGCAGCTCCGTCTCTAACTCTTTGATGGCTGCCTCCGCCTTCTCCGCCCTCTCGAGGCTCGCCCTGATCTGCTCCCTCTTAGCCTCCTGCCCCTCCAGGCGTGCCGTGTTCTCGTCGATGGATGTCTGGTGCCTCCTCATCTCGGTCAACGCATCGAGCAAGGTGTTCAAGCGGGTGAGCCTCTCGGCGACCATCCTCTGCTCCCCTTCTATCTCGTTCTGCCGAGTCTCTGCCTCCCGTTTCTTCTCCTCGGCGGCGTCATAGTCCTCGGCCGCCGTCTCCGCCTCCTGCAGCCTCAGCTCCGTCTGGCTGTGGGTGCGTTCGAGCTCGCCCCGGTCCTTCCTCAAGCCGTCCCGGGCGTCCACGAAGGCCTCCAGGTTGAGGAGGCTGCTCATGGCCTTGATCCGCTCCTGCTTCAGCGAGGCCTCCAGCTTTCCCAGCTCCTTCTGCTCGACGAGGCAGCTGTTCAGGAGGGCGTCGCTGTCGATGCCGTGGAGTATCTCCAGTATCTGGTCGTTGACGGTTCGGGCGCCCGAGGCGACCCTGGTCAGGCCGCCGCCGGGTCTCCGCTCGCTGAGTATATGGGTGTTGGCGCCCCTCTTCCTGAGTTCGCGGCGGACCAGGTACTCGTGGTCGTCGATGCTGAACTCCAGCTCGACGACGGCCTCGCCGCGCCCGTAGTTGATGACGTCCTCGTTGCTGGCCCGCTTCGTGGGACGCAGCGCGTTTCCGTAGAGGGCGTAGTGGATGGCCTCAAGGACTGTGGACTTTCCGCTCTCGTTGCGCCCATGGATCAGGAGCCTGCCGTCTGGGAACTCCAGCCTCTCGGGGAGGTCGAGGCGCTTGAACCCGGCGACCTTCAACGACTTTATCTTGAACACGTCACTCGCCTCTGTGTCTCTCGTAGTAGCTCAGCGCGTAGTCGGCTGCCCTGGACCAGAGTTCACGCTCCCTCTCGGCGGCGCCCTCCCTGAACCTCTTGGCCACCGCCTCCAGCTCCCTCCTAGGGTTTAGCCCCTCCGTGGGGGTGAACTCCACCCCCTGCACCACCGGCCTGATGTGGTCGACGTACTCGAAATAGAAGTTCTGTCTGCTGCCCCTGTCGAAGACGGCGGGGAAGTCGATCATGGCGTAGTGCTCGAAGGGCGTCTCCCCCTCCAGCACCAGCTGAAGCAGGCCGTCGTGGTTCGAGGCGGCGTCGATCCCCCGCAGTATGGCCTCGGTGGGGTCGTCGGGGCTCATCGTGCTGGTGTGGAGCTTCAACTGGCTCATGGGCTGGGCCTCCGTCTGTATGAACTCGACTCGCATCTCCCCGGGGGACAGCTCGGCGACGCAGAACCCCGTCTGCCTGCCGCACTCCCCGAAGTTGTAGTGCTCCGTGGCGCCGGGGTACAGTATCCGGCTGTCGCCGACCCTGGTGTCTATGTGTGCGTGGATGTGCCCCATCGCGTATAGGTGGATGTGGCTGTTCCGCTGCAGACTCTCCACCTTGATGACGGGCTCCTCCCAGATGGGAGGCGCGATGCGCTCGACGCTGTAGTGAAGCATGGCTATGTTCACGTCGCCGCCACCAGGCACATGCCTGTCGGCTAACGGGTCGTCTCCAGCGGGGAGGTTCTTGTCGTAGCTCATCCCCGCGACGGAGACCCTGGTTCCATGGATGTCCAGGAGGCGTTGCTCGAAGTCTATCCTGTTCTCGAAGACGGTGGCGAGCCCCGCCTCCCTGATGACGGCGTGGGGCGACGCCCCGTCGCGGACGCTCCCAGGCGCCTCGTGGTTCCCCGCGATGATGAAAGACTCCACGCCGGCCTCCTTGAGTTCTCTGAACGCCTCCACCACGCTGGCGCGGGGAGGGTTACGCGGGGTTATCTGGTCGAACAGGTCGCCGGTGTTGATGTACAGGTCTGCCCCGTGTTTTATGGCGTAGTTCACGGTCTCCCGCCAGGCCCTGCCTAGGCGGCGCCTGCGTTCGCCTAGCCGGGAGCCGAGCCTCTGGTTGTAGAGGTTCAGGTGGTTGTCCCCCGTGATTACGGCCTTCACCGGCAAGCTACCACCTCGTCTTGTACTCCTCGTCGTCTTCCTCTTCCGGCTTCATCTTCTTGGCCAGCTCGTACGCCTTCAGGGCTTCTCTGAGTGCTTCCTCCAGGTCTATGTCGCTCCCGCCTTCTCCGCTTCTTCTTCCTGTTATCCTGACCATGGTCGGGACCTTTGTGAGCTCCCCCACCACGATCGCCTCCCCCTTGTTGAGACCCGGTAAGTCGTTGAACAGGTCCTCGCTGAGCCCCTCGCTGCTACGCCGGACGGCGCTCATGTCCTCGGGGTTGGTCAGCCTCATTATAATCTGGCTGTTGCACTGGCTTAGGACGTTGCTGCTGATCTTGTTGGGCCTCTGGGTGACGACCAGCAGGAATATGCCGAACTTGCGGCCTTCCGCCGCTATCCGCTCTATGATGCCTAGGCTGCTTCCGCTGCGCTGCCCAGCCCCGCTTCCGGGGGCGAAGTTGTGGGCCTCCTCCAGGACGATGAAAACTGGGTACTCGAGGCTGCCGGTGACGGCGAGGCTCCACACGTCGTCCAGGGTCTTCTGGACTATGTACTCTGAGACGTTTCTCTGTAGTCCCGCTAGGTCGATGACGCTCAGGCGCTTGGGCTTCACAAGCTCACCCAGAGGTATGTCCTGGCTTCCCCATATCTTGTAGTTGAGGAGTCTACGTATGTAGGTGGTGGCGCTCATGGCTGCCTTAGCCTTCCTGGAGTCCGTAGCCGGGTTCAGCGCTATACGTTCCAGCGCGTCGATGAGCTGCTGGGGGCCGTAGATGCCCTGGAGCTGACCGAGGGCGTCTCCGACAGCCTCCCTGATGACGGCCCACCTGCCGCTGATCCCCGCGACGTCGCAGACCTGCCCCGCGTTCAGCCTGCTGAAGTCGATGGTGTAGGGCTCGGCGCCGCCTACCTCTTGGTCGCTGTACCTCCTCCCCTTGAGCCCAGGCGGCCTGTAGACGACCATGTCGTCGGCTATAGCCGTCACTCCGCCGTCCCGCGTCCTTCTCATCATCACGTAGTCGCTGTTGGGGTCAAGCACGATCACCGTTGCGCCTAGGGGCAGCAGGTTCTCTAGCATCAACCCGACCAGGTAAGACTTTCCGGCCCCCGTCTGGGCGATGACCGCCACGTGGCGTCGGAACCCGTTGGGGTCTAGGGCGACCTTCACCTCGTCGCGGGTTATGAGTGTGCCGATTGGTATCCCCGACTTGATGTCCTTGGTGAAGAACCGCTCCAGGAGATCGGAGGGGGCGATGAACACCTCCTGGCCCGGCACCGCGGCGCTCCGCGGCATAACTACCTCGCCTCTGCGGTCAAGGTAGCCCAGTATCTTGGCTTCGCCGAACACCTTGGTCGTCGCCGTATACCTTTTGATTATGCTCTCCAGCTCGTCGAGGCTGAGGCCTTCCCCAAGTACGTCTGAGTAGTTGACGATCCTGTTGACTTGGGCGAGCACGTCGACCGGCTTCTTGCCTATGCCTTCCCTCTCGTCGACTCCGGGGATGACGAGGTACTCGTATCGTGGCGGGAAGCTCTCCAAGTCGCTCACGAACGTGAAGCGCATGGTGTCGACCTCCCCCACGACGTATCCTGCTTTCCTTAGATTCATCGCGCGAACCTCCTTGAACTCCTATCATACTCTATGGGTACGCCCAGCTCTTGGCCTAGGACGCTCTTATACACCGTGTCCACCGCCTTGACGCTTAGACGCACCTCCCTATCAACGACGTAGAGCAGGGCGTTGTAGACGTCTCTGCCCCCGAAGTCAGCTGTGAGCTGCTTGACCACGTCGGTGACCGTCTCCGGCTCCATGAACTCAAATGGGGAGACGTCCATTATCTTCTTGTCTATTCCTAGGCTGCACGCCGGTATGTCCACCCTCAGGGGCTGGGCGTCCTCCTTGGGGATCATGTGGAACATCACCATGGCTGGGGACGAGGGTATTCCCTCTATGACGTCGCTGGCCCACTCTCTCCTGGACGGGTCTACGTTGTCGAAGAACCTGCGCCTATAACCGTCCGGGTCGCCGTACATGTTCTTGACGTCCTTCTCGATGGCGTACTCTCCAAGGAGCAGCGGCGTCGTGTACCCTGTCTCGCCGTGCTTCCACCTGTAAAGCAGCTCCACGTCCAGGTAGTCTGGGTCTGCTAAGCCGTATCCTCTCTCCGATAGCATGGCTGCCGTGACTACGCGGGTCTTGCTGAACTTGCTGACCCCCACGAGCATCACCCTCCTCTCCACGCACTCCTCGAACAGCCTCTGCATGGCGTCCAGCAGCACGAGGGGCAGGTGGTGCCACCCCCTGAGGTGCAGCTCCTTCGTGAGGTGCGTGAACCTGCCGTACAGGTTGCCGTCTATGAGCACTATGCTGCCTTCCTGTATCTTGGGCAGGTTCTCCAGCACTATCTCTATCTCGATGAGGTCTCTGAGTATGCGCTCGAAGTCGTTGGACACGTTTGGGTCCCGGATGCCCTTCACCATCTCGAACCTCAGCATGGGCTCGTTGAAAGCCCGGTCTCCGAGCATGAGGGCTCTGATTATGAAGAACTCTACGCCGTTGCTGAGGGAACGGGACGCGCTGCTGCTGTCAACGCTGTACTCCGCGGTGAAACAAGGTTCAGCCGCCGGCAGACCGTTCCATCGGCGCTCCAGCTGCTCCCTCAGCACGGACTCCATCTCCGTAGCCTTTACGTTTAGACCGAAAAGCCGCTGGAACCGAGGCTTCTTATTCTCCAGCTCCTTCACGAACTCCCCAATGAACTTCAGCCAGCATCCCTCTAAGCAATGGTTTCTATATGCCTATAGGTTCGTTTATAAATTTTTGAAATTCGTTTCACCGGTGGGAGACGGATGAATGTGCCTACCGGCTGGTCTTGGGCTTGTATTTCTTCTCCTTGTACTTGCCCGTGAGCCTGACGTGGGTGCCCTTCCTCGTCGTGG
>CAZQOX010000033.1:0-9395 GCA_964594895.1 uncultured Candidatus Bathyarchaeia archaeon | reverse complement strand
TCGCCTTTATCGCCGGGAAGATGTACCCGTTGGCGAACTCCTCCTTGGCGTCGAACGTGTAGTGGTTGATGGCCCCGAGCTTCCAGGCCTTCTCCTCTATTCCCTTCCGCTCCTTGCCCTGGCCCAAGTCGAGGTTGCAGGTGATGACATCCATCTTGTACTCCATCTGGAGCCACTTCACCATCATGGATGTGTCCAGTCCACCCGAGTAGGCTAGAACGACTTTGTCTTTAGGCATTGCATATACACTCCTTTTAGGATGAAAAACTCAAGAACGAGGCAAGCTTTTATACCTTGCGACATAAGTGTTACAAATATGTCATTGGAAGGCTCAGATAGGACAAAGAGCGTGGCGCAGATGGTCCGCGAGACCATCCAGATGAGGCCAAGCCTCCTCGACGCCCTGAACATGAAGATAGTGAACTACAGCGCCCTCGCCCGCATCCTGCAGGGGGAGCTGGGCGAGGGGAGCATCGAGGCGGTCAAGGCGGCCGTGATCAGGGTGTCCGACGAGATAGCCTCAGACAGGAAGCTCCGGGAGGAGGCCGTGCAGAGCATCCTCAAGGAGTCCAAGGTCAGGCTGCAGGACAAGATCGCCGTGGTGATATCCCCGCTGAGGCTGGACATTTCCCACATAGTCACGGCCCACCTCACGGACCAGTTCGTCTACGTCGTCGACCAGACGACGATGAAGGGAGAGCTCAAGGACCCGGTTAAGGTTCAGAGCAACCTCGTCGCCCTCATACTCCTCAGCCCACCCCGCGTCGAGACGACACCTGGCTTCGTGGCGTTCATCACCCAGCTCCTGGCGAGCAGGAACATAAACATCGTTGAGTTCATCAGCTGCAGCACCAACACCATCATCATACTGGACGGCCAGGACGCCCTGAAGGCGTTCAGCCTCCTCCAAAACTACACGTAGAAGGCAAGAGAAAGAGGCCGCCAGTGCAAAGGTTTTTACATTGAGCGAGTCGATAAAGTGTTGATAATGGCGGAGATTTGTCCCGTCTGCGGACTCCCGAAGGACCTCTGCGTATGCGAGGAGATGAGTAAGGAGCAGCAGCGGATAAGAATTCGTTTAGAGACACGCAAATGGGGGAAGAAGTGGACCGTCATCGACGGCATAGATTCTGGGAGCGTGTCACTGAGCAAGCTAGCCTCTGAGCTGAAGGCAAAGTGTGCCTGCGGCGGTACAGCGAAGAACGAACAAGTCCTACTCATGGGGGACCACAGGGAGACGGTGCACAGCACCCTCGTCGGCATGGGGTTCCCCGACGAGAACATCGAGGTCCAATAGGTTTGCCCTGGCTCAAGGGCCTAGCCGACAAGCTCTTCAAGGTCAGGCACAGGGCCCCGAAGCCCGTCTTCTGCCCCAGGTGCAGCAGCCACAAGATCAAGCTGAAGGAGGGCTATGGAATATTCCCACAGATGTACAGGTGCAGCGAGTGCGGCTACGAGGGCCCCCTCGCCCTCGAGCTAGAGGAGGAGTGACTCCTCGCTTAGTTTTATATCTCCTTCCTAGATATCTATGTGAAACGTAGGCGGTGAGACGGTGTCCGAGGATCTGGAGTACTATAAGGCCAAGTACAAGACCTTAGAGGATCTGCCAGGCATCGGGCCTGCGACCGTCGCCAAGCTGAAGGAGATAGGGTTCAAGACCGTGGAGTCCCTGGGCACGGCGGCTGTAGCCGAGCTTGTAGCCGCCGGGATAGGTGAGGCAATGGCCGAGAAGGTCATCGAAGCCGCCAGGAAGAGCATGGCCATCACCTTCGTCAGGGGAGACGAGCTCGTCGAGCTCAGGAAGAACGTGAGGAGGCTCACCACGGGATGCTCAAGCCTGGACAGGCTGCTGAACGGCGGCATCGAGACCGAGAGCCTCACGGAGTTCTACGGCGAGTTCGGGTCGGGTAAGAGCCAGATGTGCCACCAGCTGTGCGTCACGGTGCAGCTGGGCGAGGCCCAGGGCGGGCTGAACGGCAGCGTCCTCTACATAGACACCGAGGCCACCTTCAGGCCCGAGAGGGTGATGCAGATGGCGCCCAGGTTCGGCGTCAAGCCCGAGGACGTGCTCAAGGGCATCGTCTACGCCGAGGCCTACACCTCGAACCACCAGACGGTGCTCCTGGAGAACGCCGACGAGGTCATCAAGGAGAACAACGTCCGGCTCATCATCGTCGACAGCGTCATGAGCCACTTCAGGAGCGAGTACCTGGGCAGGGAGATGCTGGCGCCTAGGCAGCAGCAGCTCAACAAGCACCTGCACAAGCTTATGCGGCTGAGCAGGGCTTTCAACACCGCTGCCGTGATAACCAACCAGGTGTTGGCGAGCCCAGACGCCTTCTTCAGCAAGGCCGTCTCCCCGACGGGGGGGCACATACTGGGGCACATGAGCCACAGCAGGATCTTCCTCCGCAAGGGGAGAGGCAACGTACGGATAGCTAAGCTAACCGCCAGCCCCTCGCTTCCGGAGGGCGAGGTACCCATGAGGATAACCGAGAGAGGGATGGAGAGTGACGAAGACTTCTAGCTACACAAGGGGGCTATCGGTCCAGGGTAAGACCCGTAAGGCCGTGGCCGAGTTCATCGAGAACCTGCTCGACAGGAAGTTCACGGACGCAGAGAGGTCGCTTGAAGGCGTCAAGGGCTGCAGCTTCAGCGACGAAGAGTACAAGGCTGGCTACGTGAACGCCTTGGAGGGGCTGCTGCTCACCGTGAGGTCAGGGGACGAGAGAGACTTCCTCAACAAGAACGAGTTCACGCCCGAGAGCCTCAAGGACTACAAGTCTAAGTTCAAGGGCTTCGCCTCCTCACCCGTAAGGACAAGCTGGGACAGCGGCTACTTCGACGCCTGGGCCGACCTCATGCAGTACAAGCACAACGTGGAGAGGTAGGCCCGCTACCCCAATACGACGAGGGTGTTCAGAAGAGTCCAGATGATCATCCACAAGAAAATAAAGGCACCAACACCTATCTTGAGGGTTCTGTCGCGCTCGATTTTAGTGATAACCGCGAGCCCTTCGGAGAGCGCCATGTAGAGCGTCAGCCCGGCCATCACTGTGATGTACTCATTCAGACCCAGATACCCGTTGAGGCAGAAGCACAAGCCTCCGTTGATTATCGCCGCCCCAGCCTTAATCCAGTATACCTGCTCTGATTTCCTCAGCGTGTCTCTCCCCATGGATGACTCATATTGCCGTCAGCCTCTATATATGGGTTAGCTGATATACCCCAGCCTCTTCTCCTCCGAGATCACAGCCTCGTCCTCCTCCTCGTAGATGTCGAGGCGCCGCTTGATAGAGGCGTCGATCTTCTTCGCTCTTACGCTGAGTTGCTCGGTGTCGATGTTCAGGTCCAGCAGCTTTGAGAGCGTCTCCAGCACGGCCTTGGACGAGAGGTGCTGGGGGACGTTGGCGTACGTTATATCACCCATGAGGCATACCCCATCTATACCCCTTAGCTTGGCTACCCCTATCATGACGCCGTTGAGGCCGTTCACCGCTCCCTCTGACTCGATGAGCTTCACGCCCGCCTTCTCAAGAACCGGCCTCAGCTTCTCGTCTGTGTATATGCCGTAGACCTGGGGCTCGTCGTACAGGTCGTTGGGGTAGGCTGCCATGGTGTATATCATCTCCACCCCGAGATCCTTGGCGATGTCCGCGATCTTCTCGGCGAGCCTTATGGATTCCTCGGGTATAGACGGCTGGGCGTCCCCTACACAGATGACGAGGTCCTTCTCGGGGCAGGCGTATAGCCTGTGTCTCAGGGGCGCCAGCTCCGCCTTCCCTCCGTTGTATATGAGCACGTTGTGGTAGTACGTGATCTCGGCGAAGAGCGTGGCCTTGAGCCTGCGCCTGAGGTAGTCCGCAGATATCTTCGCGAGGTACCCCATCCCAGGCCACGCCGCTATCATGGTGGGCTTCCTCAGGCTCGGCTTATCAATGTAGTGGACTTCCATGAGGTTCAGCATATCGTCAATGGGATTTGCATTAAACCTTTCGATTTCTTCGAGGGCTGTTCCTCTTTATCATTTTTCGTTGAATCATGGGACTTTTGGGTTTCGTGTTAAGGGTTTTAAAGGGGGTCCACCTCTTTTTTCTATGTGTGGTTAAATTCATGGTTGTCGCAGGGCGCCGTAACATTCTTAACATCTTTGAGTCAAAAACATATTAAGGGTGCCTCGGAGAAACGGTCACCCATAAACATTCCGTGCAACAGAACCATATTATAATCTACGCAGCCAACTTGATGCTGTAGCGGGGGTTCACCCGAGGGGATGAGTCTGACCCACTGCCCAACCCACTAGCGGCTCAGGGTTTATGACCCAGTGTTCGGGTTTGCCTAAACACGCCCAGACGCATGCGGTCACCGCGCCAAAGGACCAGGTCGAAACGATGAGGCCCGGCACGGAAAAGGGCTTCCCTCGAATTCATCCCCGCTACGCCCTTAGATTTCAGAGGCATTTGGTTATGGCGAGAGCGCGGGAGTGGACAGACGGTGAGGTCGATAAGCTTAGGCAGCTATACTCTTCCATGATGTCGTTCGACGAGATCACGTTGGAGTTCCCGTGGAGGACGTCGAACGCTATCAGGCTTAAGGCGTCTAGGCTTGGGCTACGCAGACCGACCTTGGAGACCCACCTCATCAGGGCGCAGAAGGTAACCGTCCAGGTGATCGGAGACGACGGCGTCAAGGGTTACCTCCTGAAATGCAAGGAGTGCGGTACGTGGATACACGCCGACGATATGATGAGCGGCATCTGCCAGACCATCAACTGCGACGAGTGTGGGGCGCTCTACGAGGTCCTGATTGAGTGACGTGGATAAACCCTGTGCCTCGGGTTCATGATGTTTTTATATCCTTCAAGGCTAGTTCAAGTGAGTGGACCAGATGAGTCTAGAGATAACTTCTACGATGCTGGTGAGGGAGGCCATGTCGAGTCCCGTCATCTCGGTCAGCGAAAACACGGACGTCACGAAGCTAGCCAGGGTGATGAAGGACCAGAAAGTGGGCGCGGTCATAGTTACCAACGAAGAAGAACAGCCTGTGGGGATCGTGACGGAGAGGGACATAGTCACGAGGGTCGTCGCCCAGGGTAGAGACCATGGTAAGGTCGTCGCCAAGTCAGTCATGTCTTCGCCTCTCCATGTGGTAGAGCCGGAAATGAGCCTCATGGAAGCCATGCGCCTCATGGACAAGCTCAACCTCAGGCGCCTAGGCGTCATGTATAAGAACCAGCTGGTCGGCGTCATCTCGGACAGGAACATCATCAGGCTCGTGCCCACCATAGTCGAGATAATGAAGGAGAAGCAGGAGATCAACAACGTCTCCTCGGTGAGCGGCCCCTCCGTCACCGGGTACTGCGACCGCTGCGAGAGTTACAGCAACAACCTCCGGGTCATAGACGGCGAGTTCCTCTGCGAGGACTGCCGCATGGAGTGACAAAGCCCAAAACCATCCTCACGCCCGTATTATGTGAATGAAGCACCGGTTCCTGGTTGACAGCATGCTAGGCTCCCTCGCCCGATGGCTGAGGATCGGCGGGTACGACGCGGAGTACCGGCGGGACGCCGACGACGACGCCCTCCTGGAGGAGGCGTCTAGGACAGGCAGGGTGTTGTTGACGCGAGACAGGGTGCTGGCCTTGAGGGCCAAGAAGAGAGGCGTCGAGACCATCCTGGTGGAAGGGGAGGGCGACGTGAGGCAGCTGGGCGCCCTCGCGGCGGCCCTCGGGCTGGAGCTGGACCCCTCCAACTCCCGTTGCCCCAAATGTAACGGCTCCTTGACACGGGTCAGCAGGAACCAAGTGCGGGACAGGGTGCCCGAGGCGTCCCTCGAGGCCTTCGACGTGTTCTGGGTGTGCGACTCCTGCGGCGGCGTCTACTGGAGAGGAAGCCACTGGGACCAGATCGCCTCAACCATAGAGGAGGCAAACAAGCTGTTCGGGGGAGAAGACTCCAAGTCTTTATAAGAAGTTCTTTTCGTTTCTATTAGAAAGGTGCGTTAGAAATATTCGACTTGACTCAGGAGGAGGGAGAGTACCTCGTAAGCCTCGCGAGGAAGGAGATCGAGGCGCGTCTAGGCTTAACCCGTGAACCGGATACAGGCGACGCGCCCCAGGTGACCGAGACCATGTGCGGCGTCTTCGTCACCCTCAACAAGCTGGAGGGATCGGGGCACAGGCTCAGGGGGTGCATCGGCTACCCCTACCCGGTTAAGGATCTGCTGACGGCTGTCAGGGAGTCGGCTCTGAACGCGGCCTTCGACGACCCCAGGTTCCCCCAGGTCTCAAAGAACGAGATGGACGGCATCCTGGTGGAGGTAAGCGTGCTTACGCCGCCTGAAACGATAAAAGTCGAGCACCCCAAGGATATTCCGGGGGAAGTCGTGGTGGGGCGCGACGGCCTGATCATAAGCAGAGGCTACTATAAGGGGCTCCTGCTGCCTCAGGTCGCAGTGGAGTGGGGGTGGGACAGCGAGGAGTTCCTGGCCCAGTGCTGCTACAAGGCCGGGCTGCCCCCCGACTCCTGGCTCCTGGACGGTACAGAGGTACAGAGGTTCCAGGCCATCATATACTCTGAGGGCTCTCCGCGAGGAAGGGCGTCGAGACGAGAGTTAAGCTGAAGGGCGGTAACAGGTGGACGGCTTAGAGGGTTCCCGAATATACTTCAGCCCATGTGGGATAGGGTTCGGTCACGTCAGCAGGAGCGTCTCCATCGCCGAGGAGGTGGTCCGGAGGGGAGGTGAGGTCCTCTTCTCCACCTACCTCGAGGCCGTGAGCTACGTAGGCAAGTATGGGTTCCCCGTGTTGTCTGCCCCCCCGATACAGATGGAGAACGACCCCACCGGAAGCATAGACCTCAAGTCCTCCACCATAGGGCAGGGCATCACGGCTTTCCCGACGCTGCTGGATCAGGTCCGGTTCGAGATCCAGAGCATGAAGGCGTTCGACGCAGACATCGTGTTCAGCGACTCAAGGGTATCCAGCATCATCGCGGGGAGGCTGCTCAAGATACCCGTGGTTCTCCTTCTTAACCAGTTCCTGCCCAGGGTGCCGAGGGTGAAGGACACCAACCTCTTCAGGGTCTTCGACGGGACCGTGCTCACCATACTCGGGCGGACGTGGGCCCTCAGCGACATCATAGTGATCCCGGACTTCCCTGAACCCTACACGATCAGCATCGACAGCCTGAGGATGCCTAGGAGGGTCGGGGCGCGGGTGAAGCTGGTCGGCTCCATACTGCAGGAGAAGCCCGAGGAAAACACCAACTCGAATGAGATCAGGGAGAGGCTGGGGGTGGGAGAGGACCAGCACCTGATATACGCGGGGATAAGCGGACCCCGCGGAGAGAGGGAGCCCCTCATCAGGTTGCTTGAGCCGTTATTCGCCAAGTTTCCGGACAGGTACAGGGTCATCATGTCCATCGGGGACCCCAACGGCGGCTCGGACCCGATTAGGAGAGGCGCCTTGACAATGATCCCGTGGCTGGAGAACAGGTTCGAGTACCTGAACGCCTGTGACCTCGTCGTGTGCCGCGGCGGACACGAGACCATAATGCAGAGCATATGCTACGGCAAGCCCTCCGTCATCATCCCGGTCCCCAGGCACCCCGAGCAGTACGGCAACGCGAGGAGGGCGATGGAGCTCGGCGTCGCCACGGCGATGCATCAGAGGGACATAGACCGGGACAGTCTCGTGGCAATGGTGGACAACATGATCGGGAACGGAAGGTACAAGCAGGTCCTGGATGATATAAACTCCAGGAAGAATCTGGGCGACGGCATTGGGAACACCATGGACGTGATATACGAGATGCTTCAACGTTAGCCCTCGAATGAATTAAATCGTTGATCGGCGCTTCTTTGGGGCATGGATTACTACTACGCAAAGGAACGTGACCCCAAGGTCATCGAGTACTTCGACGGGGAGGTCATGAAGGCCTTCATGGACTGGAACAGCAAGGTGATGGCTCCCGGCAAGTTGGACAAGAAGGCCAAGGAGCTCGTCGCCGTGGCATGCACCTACATGACCCGGTGCCCCTACTGCATCGAAGGCCACGCCAAGGCCGCGGTCAAGGCGGGGGCGACCAAGGAGGAGCTCGCCGAGGTGATACAGATAGCCATGGCGTTAGCCGCCGGCGCGAGGATCGCCCACAGGAACTTCGCGTTAGACGTCTAACAACTAATTATTAATCAGCTTCTCTTTACGTTAACTCCGGCGACTTTTCTTTATTGGCGATGAGGGATTGGATGGATTCCTACCTCATACGACTACTTGTCGTCCCAGTACTGCCGTGTCTTCATGTACTGAATCTTGGCCTTGAGGAGGTCCTTGTAGAACTCCTCGTCGCTGCGGTGCATGCGGCTGAGCACCTGGTACGAGGTGACGGGGCCGACGCCGTACACCATGAGCGCCTCCACGGCCTTCCTGCCGTAGCTGAGCACCATGTCGGCTGTCTTCCTGCCGTGGACCAGCTGGTCCATGTCGTCGCCGAACAGCTCCTCACCTTCCTTCCAGCGTCTGAGTAGCCCTTGGAAGTGTTCGGGGCTCTGGTGGCGCCGCATCATGGCGAGGAGGCCGCTGCCGCAGTTGCCGCATCTGGGGTGGTCGTCCATCTCCCTTATCCGTATCCGGGTGTGCCACTCGCCGCAGTCGACGCAGGCGAGGTTGACGCTCCGAGCCTCGATGCTCTGCTTCATGTACTGGAGCTGATCCTTTATTGTGGCGTCGGTGGCCATGAGCTCCTCGACGTCGGCGTACTTCTCGAGTATGTGTCGGGCGAGCACGCTGGGCTCGGACACCGTCTTCACCTCAACCGAGATCCTCCCATCAGCGATCCCCCGGATCGTCTCCTTGACTCCAGGGAGGTCCAGCTTCTCCTGGTACGCCTCACGCAGGGTCTCCCTGTAGATGGGCGTATCCTTGAACCTGTAGTAGAGGTTCTCGACGCGGTCGGGGCCCATGATCTTGCCGCGGGGGAGGACGCCGAACCGCTCGGCTATGAACTTCATCTTGTAGCCGAAGGGGAACCTAGCCTCCATGAACTCCATGAGGAGCCTGTCCGCATCCGCCTCCGTCAGACCCGTGACGAGCCTCTCGACGCGCCCCACCTCGTCCTCGTTGAGCCTGTTCGGGGCCTCGACGAGTATCCTGTAGGCGTCGTTCCACCACCCGTATATGAGCTCCATACCGCTGAGCGCGGCGTCTAGTACCGCGCCGAGGGCCCTGTTGAGGTTCTCGCCGCGGACGCTGTGAATGACGATGTACCTGTCGTAGACCTCGATGACGAGGTTGTCGGGGCTCGGCAGTGGGACCCCTGACCTCATGTGAGCCTCGGTCTCCTTGGCGACCTCGGCTAGGCTGTTCACGTCCGTGTCCAGCGACTCCGCCAGCTCAC
>CAZQOX010000032.1:0-9541 GCA_964594895.1 uncultured Candidatus Bathyarchaeia archaeon | reverse complement strand
GGACTAGTCCATCAGGTCCTAAGCCTGACCCCTTTGGCCACTCGGGAACCCCCGCGCGCACCAATACATCCACGGAAACCAGATTAAAACCTTACCGGGCTACACGAGGTGGAAACCAGTCTGCCTCCCATCGATCAACCGGCACCCATCCACAGTGTAGACAACGTCCTGCTCCAGCGCGCACCTGAAGCGCTCGCCGCCCCACTCCGGCAGCGGCCCCTCCACCGAAAGCTCCATAGTGAAAGCGTAGTTATGCTCCAGCGTCACGTCGCCCCGCTCCTCGTTCCGCTCCTGCTCCCACGGCAGCCCTATCAGGGGCCCCGGCTCGTGGAGCAGGCGCCCCAAGCTGTGGCTGTAGACCCTTGGGTTGGGCAGCCCCTCCGCCCTCGCCTTAGCCAGTATGTTGCCGAGCAGCTGGTTCCCGGTGAGGCCCCTCCTGAACTCCCCCATGTAGCAGTCCTGCAGCCTGTTCCCCTCCGCCATCAGCCTCCTGGCCCCCTCGGGGGCGTCCGTCTCCCCGGGCTTAAGAATGTAAGCCCACTCCTGGTGGTCCGTGACGAGCCCGAGGTACCTTATACCCACGTCGCAGCGGACGAAGTCGCCGGCCCGGATCACGTCGTCCCCCTCGCCGTGCAGCTTCCGGGCCGCCTCGCTGCGCACCACGGCGAAGAAGGGGTTGAACGCCACCGTCAGCCCCAGGTCGGCGCACCGCTGCCAGTAGTACCACACGAGGTCCGGTATAGTGGTGACCCCCGGCACGACGGCCTTCCCGCTATAGCACTCCGCGATCAAGGCGTGGGCCACCTTGACCACGTGCTCGTAGAGCCCCACCTCGCTGTCCGTCAGCGTCGCCAGCCAGCGGGTGGCGCACGCCTCGGCAGGGACCAGCCTATCCACGTACCTCCGGGGCAGCGCCTCCACCAGCTGCCCGTACAGGTTGTGGGTGAGCCCGTCGGCTGCCCACTGGACGGAGCCCGTGTTTATCCCGATGCGCATCGGGTCCCTCTCCTCCACGATGCCCCTGAGAAGAGTCCACTGTTCACCGTGATGCCTCCTCCCCGGCCACGGCCTATCGTACAGGTCCTTGGTGTCTGTGAAGGAAAGGTTGATCCGCTCCACTCCCAGCCCCGGCCCCCTGTCGGTGAAGACCAGCATCTGGAGTATGGGGCACCAAGTGTCCATGGGTATCATGGTCTCATAAACCGGGTCCAGGTCGTCCTCCTGGCAGATGATGAGCCACATGTCGAGACCCGCCTCCCTCATGGCGGCGGGAAGCACCCCGTCAAGTCTCTCGGCGAGCACCCGGTCTATTATCTCGGACCGCTCACGCATGGGCAGAACCCTGGGGAAACCCTCTGAGATTCGATCACGTCTAGCCATGAAAGGAAACCCGTCGACCCACGAGAATAGTTTAACGGTCTAAACAGGCATAGGGCAAGACAGTTGAGTCACTTACTGTCCTCTTCCTCGGGCTCGGCTCTCTCCCTGAGCTTCTCCTCGATGACCGCCAGAACCTCGTTCATGTCCACCGGCTTAAGCAGGTAGGAGTCAGCGCCGAGCATGAGGCTCTCTGCGGCGTTCTCCAGGGAAAGGAAACCCGTCAGCATCACCTTGACCGCCCCAGGCTGCAGCTCGTTGGCCCTCCTCAACAGATCCGTCCCCGTCATGTCCGGCAGCCTGTAGTCGAATATCACAACGTCGTACATGCTCTCGCTGAGCTTCGCCTCGGCCTCCCTCCCGTTATTCGCCGAGTCGACCGAGTAGCCGAATCTCTCGAGGAACAGGGTGAACGTCCTGACGATGTCCTCTTCGTCGTCGATGAGAAGAACCCCGGGTCTAGCCTCGTCCATGTCTCTGCTCCCCGAAATATCACCTGTATTGAAGAGCTTCAACTATATTTTCTTTTTCGGGGGGAGGCCACGTCTCCATGTTCTCCCCGTGCCTTCACCGGGCTATACCTACAAGTTTATTATTGACATGCAGACCCTGAACCGCGTATGAGCGAGAGGGAAGAGGAGCCCCTGAAGACCACGACGGCGCTCATGGCGACCGGGTTCGCGATGATGTTCAGCGACAGCCTCAACAACAGGTTCAACAACCTACTCGTGGCCGCGTCGGGCGCCACGGTCAACCAGATGGGTTTCCTTCAGGGCGCCAAGAGCCTCAGCGGCAACCTCCTCCAGCTCGTTTTCGGCAGGCTCGTCGACAGGTACGGGAAGAAGAGGTTCATCGCGGCTGGCCGCGTACTCAACGCAGGCGCAATAGCCGCGCTGCTCGTGTTCGACGCCCCGGAGCCGCTGATGTGGCTGGTGATCCTGAGCAGCTTCTTCAACAGCATGATCGCGCCGTCCTGGAGCAGCCTCCTGGGAGACTACACGACCGATCGCACCAGGGGCGTGACGATCGGGCTGATCAACAGCATAAGCCAGATGGGCAGCTTCTTAGCCATGATCATAGCCTTCGCCCGAAGCATAACGGATCGAGGCGAGACCACGCTCGAGAGCTTCTCCCTGGTGCTCGCCCTCGCGGCCGCCACCAGCCTCGTGGGCGGGGCGCTGGTGTTCTTCACCGAGGAGAAGCCTCCAAGAGGCACGAGCCAGAGGCTTGAGCTCGACCGGCTGATGAGGGACCCCAGGCTCACCCGCTACCTCATGCTCAACTTCGTGTACGGCGTGGGGATGAGCTTCGCGTGGCCCCTGTTCCCCATGGTCATCACCCACAGGCTCCACATGAAGGTGTGGCAGATAAGCACCCTGAGCCTGGCGGGCAGCCTGGTCAGCACCCTCACCCAGAGGAGGATAGGAGCCCTCATGGACAGGATCGGCCGGAGACCCATCATCGTGATGAGCCGCGTCTCCATGGCAGTGGCCCCCGTCGCCTACGCCTTGGCGACCCAGTGGTGGCACGTAGCGTTGGCGGAGATGTTCCTGGGCGTCGGGATGGCCGCGTGGATGAGCAGCGAGTCCACGTACGTCATAGACCTCGCCCCGGGGGACCTGAGGGCCACCTACCTCGCCAGCAGCACCACGGCGTTCGGGATCGCCTGCTTCATAGGAAGCAACGTGAGCGGCTACGTCATCGACACCTACTTCGGCGGCCTAGATGGGCTGAACACTGGGCTCTTCTTCTCCGCGGCCCTCCGCCTAATCTTCGGCCTAGCCTACCTCAAGGCATACGAGTCCGTCGAAGGCGAACAGTAATAGTAAAGAACGGCTCCAAGTATACAGTAGCAGGTGTAAGTTTTGGAGATAAAATATCTAGGACACGCCTCGTGGAAGATGAAGACAGGCGGCAAGACCATCTACATCGATCCCTACGAGGGCAGCTACGACGAGAAGGCTGACCTCATCCTAAGCACCCACCATCACGACGACCACTGCAAGCCTGAGAAGGTGAGGCAGGCCATGGGAGACGAGACGGTCATAGTGGCCCCGCCAGAGTGCGGAAAGAAGCTAGGCTCACCGGTGAAGAGCCTGAAGCCAGGAGAGTCGGCTACATTTGGTGACGTGACGGTGGAGGCGGTGGAGGCCTACAACTACAAGCGGTTCAGGAGCCCGGGGAACCCGTTCCACCCAAAGGGGATAGGCGTCGGCTACCTGGTGAAGGCTGAGGGGAAGACCGTCTACCACGCGGGGGACACGGACTTCATAGAAGAGATGAAGAAACTCAAGGGAATCGACCTGCTCCTCATCCCGAGCGGTGGAACGTACACCATGGACAACCCGGAGGCCGCCGAGGCGACCATAGCGATGAACCCCAAAATGGCGGTGCCCATGCACATCTGGGACACAGACCCTACCGAGTACAAGAAGAGGGTCGAGGCTGGATGCAGCACCAAGGTCCATATCATGAAGCCAGGGGACACCCTGAAGCTTTAACCACTATTTTTTTCACACCGCTAGGCGAGCATGGTTCATGCCAGCGGAGCCGCGGGCCTGACCTCCTCCTGAGACGGCGTCCAGGTCTATTGATGAGCCCCGCTGGACAGGCGTTTCTCGAAGAGGCTGCGTCTCACGATCCTGTAAGCAGGGTGGTACGCTTCACGGTACTCGGCTGAGTGGTGGCGCGGCTCCGGGCCCCTCGTCTTCAGCTCCTCGTCGTACTCGTCGATGGTCTTCTGGTCCATTCCCAGCTGTTCCTCCCCCGCGATCTCCTTGAAGAGCCTCCACAGCGACATGAACTCCTCCGGGTCGCCCTTCACAGTCGAGGACTCCCTCATGGCCTCGTAGAGGTCCTCGAGGCTCCTACCCTGCCTGAGGTACGGCCTGAGGTTCACCCTCACCGTTTCACCGTCCACCGACACAGGCTCCAACAGGAGCTCCCCCTGATGGTCGAGGAGGTCGACTCTCCCGGCCTCCTCCAGGAGCCTCCGATGGGCGTCCTCGCCCATTATGTGGCCCACGCCGAAGACGCCCTGAAACAGGAGCTTGTATATGTCCTGCACACGCACCCTAGGCCGCATCTCAAGGTGTGTAACCAGGAACTCTCTGAACCGTTCTCCATCCATATCGATTCACTCAGCTGAGTTGGCGCATACCATACTGAGGGGTCCTGGGGACCAGCCTTATGGCGTCTGTGGGGCACTTGGACACGCATAGGCCGCACCCGAAGCAACTGGAGGCGTCGTAAACTAGCTCCCCGTCCGTCATGCTCCTAGCCATGAAGACGCATCGGTCCACGCAGGCACCACAATTCGTACAGCTCTCCGCGTCGTCCTCTGCGACGTAGCTGGACGTGAGCACCTGTGTCGATACGCCGAAGCTTAGCAGACCCCCCAGCGTGTGGCAGCAGCAGGGGCAGCAGCTGCAGATCACCGTCGGCGTGTCGTCGCCCTTCATGGTGTAGGCCATGTGGACCAGCCCCGCCTCGTGGCTCATCATCAGCACATCGAGGGCTTCATCGAGGCTCACCTCCTGAGCGTGGTATTCTTCAAACTCGAGAGCCTGCTCGGCCGCGTTGTTCAGGCTCAGACAGACCCTCGTGGGAGAATCACAGTTGCCGTACTCTGTTTTGCAGCCGCAGTCCTGCAATACTATCTTCTCGGCGCCGCTTAGCATCTCTTTCATCTCGCTTTGATCGTATACCCTGTGCTCGGCCTCGACCATGACGTTCACGGGGACGGTGACGGCTTTATCGAGGTCGTCCGCGATCTCTATCAGCCTTTCCTCCGTGTAGTCTCTGGGATACCTCTGCCCCATCCTCGACGGCATAGAGGGACATCATCTATGGCCGGATTTAAGGCTTATAACCCAACACATAGACCCTGTCGCAGGGAAAAAATCAGGCCATCAATAAAATATAAATAAAGCTTAGACATTCATCAAGATACTATCCTCATGGGCGAGAAAGAGAGGAGACATGGAAAAAGCGGGTCAATAACCGATTTTCCCCTCATCGACTCACCATGGTGAATACGTGACAGGAGAAAGATGATAGAATGTCTGGATACGAGCCCATACGGGTGTCGACCGGGGTAGCCGGGCTTGACGACATGCTCGGAGGCGGGATGCCGGAGGAAGACATACTACTGGTAAGCGGGGGCCCGGGCACAGGTAAGACGATACTGTCGCTCCAGTACATCGTGTCGGCGGTGAGCAGGGGCGAGCCGTGCGTTTACATCTCGCTCGAGGAGTCGATGAAGAAGAAGATAGAGTACGCCAAGGCGTTCGGCTGGGACCTCCAGAAGGCGATAGACGACGACATGCTGGACGTCCTCGACCTGTACATGATCCCCCAGTCCCAGGGCTACGTCGACCTCTACGAGCGCATACGGGGGAAGCTTCAGTTCACCCTCGAGAAGGAGATCGAGAACCTCGTTAACAGGATCGACGCCAAACACGTCCTCGTCGACCCACTGACGAGCATACTGGTCCACGAGCAGAGGTCAGGCAAGAAGAGATACATAATAAGCCAGCTCTTCGACCAGATCCGCCAAGTAGCCTGCTCCGCTGTGATAACAAATGAGGGGCTGCCCAGGGAAAACGAGTTCTACATGGAGCACTTCCTGGCAGACGGCGTCATCCTGCTCCAGAAGGACGTTATAGACTTCAAGCTCATCAAGACGCTGATGATCGACAAGGTGCGTGGCATCGACTTCGACGACCAGCCGAGGCGCTACGTGATCACCCCTCGGGGGCTCCAGGTCTTCAACGCTGAACCAGTAACGGTGTGAGTGTGAAAACATGGCTCAGTTAGTGATGCGTGTGGCGCAGCCTCTGATTAGGCGGTATGCGCTTAGCTTCTTGAATGAAGATAATGTCCGTGCCAAGGAAGAGGCGCTGATAAAGAAAAAGATAGAAAAAATATCCCGAACAGGTCTGGGTAAGAAGCTTGGAGTTGAACGAGGATCCACAATTAAGGATCTGCCATTGACTGGCTACGATTTCTATTTACCTTTTTTCAGGACCCCACATGAAGGCGACTTCATTTACCCATTGAACGACTATGTTCGTTCTCAAACAAGTGGAACTATGAGCATGCCCAAGATATTCCTCTTACCAAAGACAGGGTTCAAAGAAGACCTGAAGAGAACTGCCATCAGCCTCTTCTATGTCTGCACCCATGACGGAACGAAGCCCCTGTTAGAGGTCGGAGACACTGTATACGCGAATCTTCCAGGCGGTGCCTTCCTAGGGGCTCACCTTACTGGCAGTTTCCAGAGTAACCAATCCTCCTTTCTGAGGCTGGTCCCCGAAAGTCCAGACAACATGACATTCAAAGAGAAGGTCGACTACTTCATCGAAAACCACCATGACATTGACGTAGCGTATATGACCATCACGACCTTTCTAGATGAGATATGCCCACAGGTAAACGATGACATCTATCTGAAGGGCTTCATCACGCAGGACATCTCCGCGGGCCCTCTAAAGGAGCGGATGAAGGAGAAAAGCGGACACTACCCCAAGGCTGTTTTCGGGTCCACAGAGACGTTTCTGTCAGGACTGCCTTCGATAGAGCATCCAGGAGCGTTCTTCTTAGACTGGCGGGTGGTGTATCACGAGTTCATTCCGGAGGAACACTCCATTGAGAAAAACGTGGACCTGGTCACTGAACCCCCGGAAATCGTGCCGATGATGGACGTGGAACCGGGTAAGAGGTATCAGCTTGTCGTGACACCGCTCTACAACGACCTGACCCGGTACATAATGCCAGACATCTTTGAATGCGTGTCCAAAGGTGATAACCTGCTGAACTCAAACATACCTGTGTTCAAGTATTACAGTAGGGCAGACAGACTGCTTGTGCTCCACAACTTCACACGCATCAACGAAGAGGAGATGGTTTCCGTAATCAAAACCTCGGATGTGCCCTTCGTCGACTTCACAGTAAGAAGGGAGCTTGATGACTCGAGAGAATACCTATCCCTATACATCGAGTTAATGGAACCCATGAGCGAAGATGAGATACTGGATAGAGTGAACAAAGTGCTCCTCCAACGCGATAAAGACTGGAGAGACCTCAGCGACTTCATGAACTACACACCATTGAAGGTGTCGATTCTACCAAAGGATACCTTCAAGAAGTATCTTCATAACAAAGAGGGGATGGCCCGCATAGAGAGGATAGGCATGCGCGAGGAACGATTTAAACAATTATTGACCTTCGCTCAATGATCGTCACACAGACATAACGCAGTCGGCCAGTCTCTCGAATTTTATGATGTCAGACTCTGTTTCATGGCTCTTCTTGTCATAGAAGCAAGTGAGTTGCACCTGGCTAGATTTAAGCACTGGGTTCTTGGAGGTCATGAAAGAGTAGACTCGTCTCCATCCATGAGTGTGGATTAGATGCGACAAAGTGTAAAGAATTATCTCGCATGGTATCTTCTTCTCGTTACTATAGTTTATTACATCAGTAAACAGTATGTCTAGCTGGTTAAGATCGTCGTTTATGGACATTATTTTCTCTTCAAACGTGTTGAGACTGGAACGACTTCCAGAAAGAACTCTTACAAAATATAGGTTCTCCTCAGTGTTCTGTTCGAATATCTCTTTTGGCGTGATAATATCGTAGATAGAAAGCAAGATAGTGCGTATGCCCTTTCGCGAATTACTGATGATTTTCTCCTTTATCCACTGTCTATCTTTTTCTCTACTGATATTCGCCTGATTAACCATGCTCAGATTTCCTTCGACACTTATAGCATACTCGACGGGAATGCCGCCCATCAGAAATTGCTTGAGATCGTCTTCTAAGAAGGAGAACCTTGGCTGAGTCATCCCCATGAATATCACGACTTTTGCCACCGTTGACATCAGGTCAGTGAACCCTGGATCGATGAGCTTTGTAATAAAACCGAGATTAACGAAGAAAAGGTTGAACCATCCGGCAATCTGTAGCTGGACATCTACACCGTATTTCCAGTTAAGCACCATCAAACTTAGTCCCATGAACAAGTAAGGAGTCAAAACGACTAGAAACGCGAGAGACACCCACTCTCTGCCAAGAATTATCTGGATCGATGGAATCAACAACAAACTTAGAGTCGACACGAGCAGTGTTCTCGTTTGGTTAACTAACTCACCTACTCCCGCGACGATGAAAGCAAACCCTAACATCATCAGAAGAAAGGCGATTACACCAAGTGTGCTAACATCGAACTCCGTCGGTGTGAAAAGTCTGAGAAATATGTTGACTCCATAAAAAACGTAGCCTACTCCCCAGTAAAGATAGAAGCGTCTATAGTTTCTTCTATATATCCTGAGTAGAAGCGTCGCGATAGCGAGTGTCACCACGCAGTTAAAAACTCTGAAAACAATGTTTAACTCGAGTGACATCAAATCGCCCTAGCTTGTACAAAGGTGTAATATAAGGATAAATAATATTTCATTAAAAAATAGGGTTTTATGTGTTAATATAAAAAAATAATTAAAGATATTTACCTGCATAAAACATCCTTATTGTATCATTATATATTATTCGTATTCTCTACGGTGTATCATTTTGTTTAGATATTATCTTAAACGCTAAGATTCTTTTTTAGTGATGAACACCGTACCGTCTTTGGTGGCCACCCACCTCAACACGTCTCCGTCACCCAGCTCAAGGAACTTATACACACATGATGGGACCGTTGTTCTCCTCCTGTACCCTCTCACGGTTATGTGGGTCTCCTCCATACAGACTATGTCGTCGATCTCTATCTCAGGCATGGATAATATACATACACAGTATGTATATGGTTCGCTGTGTGGCGGTGGCTGAGAACGACCCAAACCGGCAGAGAGACGGCGTCGTTCCCCTACCTTTTTAAAAACCCGAGAACATCACTGGTGGTAAGAGGCGTCTAATGTGACTGGGAAAGAGTCCTCTGAGAGGAAGGAGCTGATCCCCAAGGAGAGCTTCAGCGAGTGGTACGACAACGTTCTCCTCGAGGCTAAGGTCGCCGACGACAGGTACCCCGTGAAGGGGTTCACCGTCTACACCGGGTGGGGGTTCAGCGTAGCGAAACGCATCATAGCGATGCTCGAGGAAGGGCTTGAGGCCAACGGCAACGAGCCGATGCAGTTCCCAGTCGTCATACCGGAGGACTCGTTCC
>CAZQOX010000031.1:0-9552 GCA_964594895.1 uncultured Candidatus Bathyarchaeia archaeon | reverse complement strand
GCCTCAACGACCCCCGGGTCCAGTACTGGGAGCCCGCCAAGTGGGTCGCCAAGCTCAGGGCCACGAAGACCGACGGGAACAGGCTGATACTGAAGACCTTCATGGGGGCCGGCCACTTCAGCAGCAGCGGCAGGTACGACCACCTCAAGGACACGGCGTTCGAGTACGCCTTCGTCCTCGACACCCTCGGGGTAAGAGACTAGGGCCGCCTTATCCCCAGCATCTCGCGGGCGTCGTCCGGCGACGCTATCGGCCTCTCCAACTCCCTGGCGATGTTGGCGGCCTTACGCACGAGGTCGGCGTTGCTCTTCGCCAGCTCGCCGCGGCGCAGATAGACGTTGTCCTCGAATCCCACCCTGACGTGGCCGCCCATCACAGTCGCGACGGCGGCTATGGGTATCTGGTTTCGGCCCAAGGCGCAGACGCTCCACGTCCAGCCCGGCGGCAGCTGGTCGACGCTGTACTGGAGCATCCGGGGCGAAGGCAGGAACCCGGTGCGGCCCACCATGACGAACTGTATGTGCAGCGGCTCAGGTACGATGCCTTTGTCGGCGATCTGTCTGCAGACGTTGATCATGCCTGTGTCGTAGACCTCGTGCTCGGGCTTGACGCCGTGCTCAACCATGTAGCCGCACCACCGCTCTATCATCTTCACGGTGTTGAGGAAGATGTCGCCGGTGGGGTGCTCGGCCCACCTGTTCATGGTGCCCATGTTGAGGCTCATCATCTCCTGGCCCAGGCTGCACCGCTCCTCGACGAGCCTGTCCCACATCTCCGGCGGGTTGCCTACGCGTCCGCCGCCGGTGGTGACGTTGATGACGACGTCCACCTCCTCCCTGATGCGCTCCACGTACTCCCTGAGCACGGGGTTGGGGTCGCCGCTGTACGCCTCCCCCGTCACGGGGTTCTTGGCGTGGAGGTGAACCACGCTGGCTCCGGCCTCGACGCTGGCCACCACCTCCTCTACTATCTCGTCCACCGTGCTCGGCACGTAGGGCGTCGTCGCCTTGGAGACGTACTCGCCGCCTGTCACCGCCGCAGTTATTATCAGCTTATCCATGCATTCACCCGATCCCCAGCAGCTTCCTCGCCTCATCTGGCTTGGCGACCTCGATGTTCAGCGCCTCGGCTATCGTCCTCACCCGCTCCACCAGCTGGGCGTTGCTCTCCAGCAGCACACCCCGGCTCAGGAAGATGTTGTCCTCCATCCCGACGCGCACGTGGCCGCCCATGGACATGGCCACGGCGCCCATGGGTAGCTCGTTGCGGCCCAACGCGCAGACGCTCCACGTCCAGCCCGGCGGCAGCTCCTCGACGCAGTACTGCAGCATCTTGGGCGTCGCGCTGAACCCGGTTCTGCCGATCATGACGAACTGTATGTGGAGCGGGGTCTCGAAGACGCCCTCGTCGGCGAGCATCTTGGCCGTGTTGATCATCCCTGTGTCGTATACCTCCAGCTCAGGCTTGATGCCGTGGTCCCTCATGTAGCCTGCCCACCGCTTTATGCGGGGCACGTCGTTCATGAAGACGCCGCGGTAGGGCGGCGTCCAGTGGTTGACGGTGCCCATGTTCATGGACATCATCTCCTGGCCCAGGCTGCATCGCTCCTCGATCATCCTGTCCAGCGCCTCGTCCGTCGCCCGCCTGCCGCCGCCGGTGGTTACGTTGGTGATGATGTCGCACCTGTTCTTGATCATCTCCACGTACCGCTTCAACAGCGGGTTGGGGTCGGGGGCCGGCTTCCCTGTGCCCGGCTCCTTGGCGTGGAGATGCACTATGCTCGCGCCGGCCTCCCAGCACCGGACCGTCTCCTCTGTGATCTCCTCCGCCGTCGTCGGCACGTGGGGCGTCATCTCCCTGCTAACAGGTTCGCCTCCAGTCACCGCGGCGGTTATGATGAGCTTACTCATAACTATCGGTATATACTGGTCGGTTCAGCGGATAACTTTAATGCGGCGAAAGGGGCGGCGGGTCACATCGACTGCCCGCCTGACAGCGTCCGCTACACCTCTACGGCGTAGCCCGCTACTTACAGCAAAGAGGGCCCATGATAGACTAAACATTTTTAGGAACACCTAACACCCTAATCTGAAAGAACCTTGAGCATACGCGTACTGTTCAACCCGATAAACAGGGAGCTGACGGCCGAGAAAGGCGACAACCTACTGCACCGTATGCGCGAGGAAGGCATCAGGATAGAGGCGCTATGCGGCGGAAAAGGGCTCTGCGGCAAGTGCAGGGTCATCCTCGAAGAGGGGAAAGTCAGGAAGAGGTCCACGACGCCGGACAAGTTCCTCAGCCATGAGGAGCTTGAGCAGGGCTACCACCTGGCATGCATGGTGGAGCTCATCGAGGACTGCGTGTTCACCATACCCACCGAGAGCAGGATAGAAGACCCCAAGATACTGCTCAGCAGCAAGCTCGACCTCCCTGAGCTGAACCCGGCGTCGAGGAAGTACCTCGCCGAGCCTACCGTGAAACCCAGAAGCTCGCTGCTTCTACAGAGGCGCGGCGTACGCCTCAAGGAATACGACGGCCCGTCGCCCAGGGTAAACGACGACATGTACGAGAAGCTGGACCGCCTGAGGGGAGAAGGCGAAGTCACCGTCACGGTGTCCCGCACCAGCGGGTTCCCCGAGATAATCGACGCCGAGCACGGTGACACCCGGGGCGCCAACTACGGGCTTGCCATAGACATAGGCACGACGACGGTGGTCGCCATACTCGTGGGCCTCACCACCGGCGACATACTGGGCACAGCCTCAGGCATGAACAGGCAGATCACCTACGGCGAGGACCTGATAACACGCATAGCCCTCACCAAGACCCCGGAGGGCCTCAAGAAGCTCCAGAACATCGTCGTGGAGACGATAAACGACCTGATATCCAGGCTAAGCATTGAGACGGGGGTGGAGGCCGCCAAGATATCAGACGTCTCTGTGGGCGGCAACACCGTCATGAACCACCTCTTCGCCGGCCTAGAGTCCTACTACCTTGAGATGGCAAACATCGAGGTGCCCCGGGACCCCATAACAGTGAAGGCCAGGGACGTGGGGCTCAACATCAACCCGGAGGCGTACGCGTACTGCGTCCCCAACGTCAGCCGTTTCCTCGGCGGCGACGCCATAGGCGACGTCCTCGCCGGCGACATGCACAAATCGGAGGACATGAGCCTCATGGTGGACCTGGGCACCAACGGCGAGGTGGTCTTCGGGAACAGCAGCTGGCTCTTCTCGGCGTCATGCGCCTCGGGCCCGGCCTTCGAGGGGGAGGGCGTCAGACACGGGATGCGTGCCGCAGCCGGAGGCATCGACCACATCAAGATCGACGACGAGACCAAGAAAGCCGAGATAACGGTCATCGGCGACGCGAAACCCAAGGGCATCTGCGGCTCAGGGCTCATAGATCTGGTCGCCGAGATCTTCAGGGTGGGCGTCCTGGACTTCTCGGGTAAGCTGGTGCCGGGCTCCCCCATGGTCAGGGAGGGGAAGTGGGGCCTGGAGTATCTGGTGGTGCCTGCGGAGGAGACCAGCATCGGTAAAGACATTGTGCTCACCCAGGCCGACCTGGACTACGTCATCGACAGCAAGGCCGCGGCGTGCGGCGGCATAACCGTGCTGATGAAGAAGCTCAAGATAGGCATCGAGGACGTGAAGAACATCTACCTCGCGGGCGCCTTCGGCACCTTCACGAACCTAGAGAACGCGACCCGCCTAGGCATCTTCCCGGAGTTCCCCAACGGCACGGTCTACCCCATAGGTAACGGCAGCCTCTCCGGGGCCTACGCGACGCTGATGTCCATGGAGAAGCGGAGGGAGGCAAGGGAGGTGGCGCAGAGGATGGTGTACGTCGACCTGCTCGTGGACATCGAGTTCATAGACGAGTACAGCATGGCGCTGTACCTGCCGGGAGCCAAGCAGTACTTCCCAACCCTAAGCGGTGGTTAGTTTTAAAGCCGCCACATACATGTATCACAGAGCGACGCCCGTAACCAAACCTAGCATACGGGTGTAATTGGTGGAACAGATGGGTGACACAATCGTCGTAACCGGGCGCGGCGGGACAGGGAAGAGCACGTTCACCTCCCTCTTCTCACGTTTCCTCGGGGAGTCCGGGGTCGAGCCCCTGCTCCTCGTGGACTCCGACCCCGACCAGAGCCTCGCGGAGATGATGGGGATAGACCTTGAGGCAGAGGGGAAGAAGTCGATAGCCGACGTACTATCCGACATACTCGAGGAGCGCCGCATGACGCGGATGACCGGGATGACGCCGACCGACAAGATCGAGCCTTTCCTCTTCCAGGAGACCCTTTACGAGGGTAGAGGCTTCTTTGATTTCCTCGGCGTCGGCACCAAATGGATCGCGGGGTGCTACTGCCTCCCAGACAGGAGCCTCGGTCTGATCATGGAGAGGTGGTCTAAAAACTACAGATACGTCATAGTGGACTCCCCGGCCGGCGTCGAGCACCTCAACAGGAGGATAACCAAGAAGGTGAGCGACGTCTTCAACATACTGGACCCGTCGAAGAAGAGCTTCGACAACGCCAAGAGGAGCCACAGGATAATGCAGGAGGTGGACATAGAGTTCGATAACTACTACCTAGTCGGCGGCTACAGGTTCCCCGAGAGCCTCGACGAGGAGGCCCGCAGACAGCCCTTCGAGTATCTGGGCAGGATCGCCGCGGACCCGAGGATAACGGAGTACAACCTGGAAGGCAGGTCCCTCCTGGAGCTCCCCGACGACTCCCCCACCTACCAGTCCGTGAAGACCATAGCCGTGAAGGTGGGCTACCCGAGGTAGGTGGAAGCCTTGAAGATAGCCGTAGCAGGGAAGGGCGGCGTCGGGAAGACGTTCATAGCGAGCACACTATGCAGGCTCCTCGCCTCAGACGGGTACAACGTGCTGGCGGTGGACGCGGACCCAAACTATAACCTCGCGTACTCCCTCGGGGTCCCCAGAGACGTAGCCGACGGCATAGTGCCGCTCACTGAGAACGAGGCCCTCGTCAGGGAGAAGACGGGGGTCTCCTCCGATGAGGCGTACGCGCCGGTGTTCAACATGACGCCCACCGTCAACGACATCGTGGACAGGTTCGGCGTCGACGCCCCGGGAGGCGTCAAGCTTCTGGTCATGGGCACGGTGAGGGGCGGCGGCACAGGGTGCATGTGTGGCGCCAACGCGCTGCTCAGGGTGCTGGTGCAGCACCTCCTCATACAGAGGGGCGACGTGCTGGTCATGGACATGGTGGCCGGCCTGGAGCACCTGGGCAGGGGCACGGCGAGGAGGATGGACGCCATGCTGGTGGTGGTGGAGCCCAGGATGAAGTCAATGGACACTATGCGGAGGATACTGAGGCTCGCCGAGGAGATAGAGATCAAGGAGGTGCTCGCCGTCGGAAACAAGGTGGGCAACGAAACCGAGAGGAGGTTCATAGAGGAGAACATGGACGCCATGGGCGTCCCGGTGGTGGCCTACGTGCCCTACGACGACGCCGTCGGAGAGGCGGACATGAAGGGGGTCCCCACCCTGGACTACGACAGCGATGCCCCGGCCGTACGCGCCGTGGCTGAGCTAAAAGACTATCTCGTGGCTAGATACAGGCCGTAGCATGACCGGGTATGAGGATCCGGATAAAACCCATCAGGACCAGTTACTGGCGCCCGGGGACAGACTACGGCCAAGAGATCGTGGAGGCGGTCAGAACCCACGTCAGGGACGGCGACATCCTCGCGGTCAGCGAGAAGGCGGTCTCCACGGCCCAGGGAAACCTCGTGGACGAGGCAGGCGTCCGGCCCGGCCGGGTGGCCCGGTTCCTCGCGGAGACATGGATGAGAAGAGTCTGGGGAGGCCCGCTGGGCAGGCTGACGAAGCTCAAAGACAAGACCATGAAAAACCTGAGGAGCTACCCCAAGATGGAGGGGGCCGCCCACAAACAGACGGCCATCTGGCACGCCGGCCTGGCGCAGAGCATGAGGCACTACTCGGAGGGAGGGATAGACGCCAGCAACCTGCCTTACAGCTACGTCTGCCTGCCTCTGCGGGAGCCCGCGGAGACGGCGGAGGAGATCCTTCAACGCGTGAGGAAGGAGACGGGGAGGGACTTGACCGTCATGATCGTGGACGGCGACACCACGTACACCTGGCGGAACCTCCACATGGCCCCGCGGAGAGTGCCCACCCCCGGCCTCGTGCACCTCGGCGGCTTCCTCCCCTTCGTCATAGGCCGAGCCCTAGCCCTGAGAGCAAGGCAGACCCCCGTGGCGGTCGCAGGTGGCTGTATGAACCCAGACAGGGCTCTATGGATCGCGAGCCTCTATCACCGGCACAGCGGCCGAGGCGCGGGGAGGACCGTCTGGGGCATGGCGGAGACCATGGGTACCGGCTTGACAGGAGTCACCTGGGAGATGATGGATATGGTTCACCACCACCCTGTGGCATTGATCAGGGTCATAGAGAGCTGAGGCCCCCGAAGAGGGCCCTGTCCTGGACATAGGACCTGCCGAGCACGAGGGCGATGTAGGCTTTCTCGAGCTCCTTCCCGAGGTAGGCGGCGTGGTCCAGCTTCGAGATGAGCCCCTCTCTTATGATGGTCTGGTAGATCGTCTGGGAGTTTCTTCCCTTGACCACCACGTCGGGCTCCTCCTCGCCCAGTTGGTAGTGGATGGCCGCTATCTCGCCCAGCTCCCTGTCGACGGCTATCTTGAACCAGCCCTCCCGGTCGGGGCTGAACTCGGTCTCCGGGTGACCCTGGAGCTTCTCGGCCTCAGGATGCTCTGTGTACGGCTCCTCGACCCAACGCTTCTCCTTGAGCACAAGAAGATCCACGCCCAGGTCCTTGGGGAGCGTGCCGCGCCTCTCGGCGAGGAACATCATCCTGGACGCCTCCACGGCCTCCCTGACGCCGCCCCTGTTCTTCACGCTGTGCTCGGGTACGTGGAGCATGTCGGCGCCCACCTCCGCGGCCAGCGCGGCTATGGCGGCGTGGACCCCCGTCGAGTCCGCGTCTATGAGCTCTGTGACGTTGCCTATCCCGAAGAGTATGGGCGTCCCCGGCTCATCCAAGTGGAAGAGCTGATAAGCCTTCAGTGCCTCCATGAGCCCGGGCCTCAGCAGGGGCTCGACCACCAGGTCTGCCACTATATTCGTGACGCCATGCTTCCTGGCGAGGGCCATGTTCCTGTGCATCATCTCGACGCGTTCATGGGCGTCCCTCGGCAGCACGCCCTCCCTCATGTTGGTTGGGAGTACCACGGCCGCCGCGTCGCCCATCGTGGGGGCGGCCTCCATGATGTTTCCCGCGTCGAGGCTCAGCACCAGGTCGACGCCGGCGTCCACGGCGGCCTCGATCTCCGTGGGCTCAAGGGAGTCTATGCTGAGGGGCATCCCGGTGGCCTCCCTGACGGCGTCCACGATGCCCCGTATGGACTCCGGCCTCGGGTCGCGGGCCAGCATGCCGATGTCTATGAGGTCGGCGCCCTGGGCCTCGTAATAGGCGGCCCTCCTCGTCACGTCGCCCATATCCATGAGAGGCGCGTTAACGATCTCCGCGACCACCCTCATGGGGAAGCCGGGGCCCACCGGCACCTTCCATTCTCCTCTGCCTAGCACCAGGCCGCCTCTCTCCTCGAGGACCCTCCGCCAGTCCCGGTCCACAGCCTCTATCTCCTCAAGCGCCTTGGACCGTATGACGTCGGCCACCTGCTCGTTGGCCGGCGCCGTCCTGGAGAGCTTCACGTCGTCCCTGATCACCAGGGGGAGGTCGGCGGCGTGTATGGGCCCCTTGTATGTGGGCACGCCGGTGGCCTCCTCCACGGGGGACACGTCGCCGTTCACCGAGCCAGGCAGAAGGATCATGTCGTAGCCGCTCAGGTCAACGTCGCGGAGCTGCTCGGCGGCGTAGGCCGGGGTGATGAACGCGGCGACGGTGACCGGTAGAGTGTGGATGTCGACACGGTGGCTCAGGCCCATCGTGTGTCTCCGGACCTCGGCCTCGGCGAGGGTCCCCGTGACTATGAGGACCCTCAACTCATCCACCGGATACCTTTATCACGGCGCCCCTGTTGTCTGGGCGCGAGTAGAAGGCGTCGCCGCCGCCGGTCTCGTCCAGCATGGCCTGCAGGCTCTCCGTGAGCTCCTCGGCGTGGCTCTCGCTCTCGGCGAGGCCGTAGTAGGCGGGGCCCCAGCTGCTCTGGCCGGCCCCGTAGGCTCCCTCGGAGAGGAGGTGGTTCACCCCCTCCATTATCTTGGGGTGGCCGTACCTGCCGCCTTGAACCTCGACCCAGTAGTCGCCGAACATGCTGTCCATGGCAGTCATGGAGACGCCGAACGCCTCTATGTCCCCCTCGACTATGGCGGGTATCATCTGCAGCAGCACGACGTGGGAGACCTCGGCGACGAGGCTCCGAGGCGGGGGCACCAACATCTTGAAGGCAGCGGCCTCCCTTTCGCCGCTGACCCTGTCCTTGATCTTTGGTAGGCCGATGACGAACCGCCACTCCTCTGGGACGTCGGCCCGGAATATCAGCGGCGGCACCATGTCAAGGTCGCCGACGGGTCGGCCGCCGTCAACGATGAAGCCCCCCCTCATGAAGGCGTAGGTGCCCACCCCGGAGCGTCTGGACCTCCCGAGCCGCCGGGCTAGCTCAATTATGTCGATGTCTATGCTGTAGAGCCTCGACAAGGCGGCACCGACGCTGAGGGCTAGCTGGGTGCCCGACCCGAACCCGTAGTGCTCGGGGATGTCCGTCTCCAATCTGATGTTGGCGCCGCCCTCCACCCCGAGTATCTTGAAGACCTTCCTGGTGTAGTCCTCGAGGCGTTTCACCCTGTAGCCCTCGAAAGAGACGGTGTCGGACTCGCTGGCCCTGAGTATGAGGGTGGGCTCCTCTATGGTGACGCCGACGCTGCCGTGCATCCTGCCCAGGTCCCCCCGCATGTCTATGATTCCGAAGTGGAGCCTGCTGGGCGCCCTGACGGTGACCTCTATGCCTCAGGCCTCCATCTCTCTAGTAGCTGTTCAAGCCTGTCCACCGTCTCCGCCTCAGGGGAGCCCCCGGCCGAGACCCTCCTGACGACACGTATGCACTCCCTCACCTTCTCCTCCGTCTCAAGCATGTCTCTGTGCCGCCCCTGCTTCCTGAAGGCCTTCACCCTGGTCGCGTGGATCACCGCCTCCACGGCCCCAGCTACGCCTCTGCTGAATACCCTGGGGTGGGAGGCGTGCACCGCCACCCTCTTCGTCTTGTTCTTGAAGAGATACCTGTCGGCGGAGAACTCTACGCCCTCGATCCTCTCGAGTATGATACACGCGTCGCATCCCTTGAGTTCAAGCCCATCCATGGCGGGATATGTGGGCACCTCGTCCTTGAACGCCGTCTCCAGGAACACCATTGGGTCGCCTGTGACGTTCATCGTAGACCTCGGGTCGTTCAGGAGGTTTCTGTAGGTGGCACTGGTCTTGAAGGGCTTAACCTCGAAGACTTCTCCGCCCACCCTCCTGGCTCCCATGGGCGCCGCGTTGGGGGAGCCGTCCGGGTTGACGGTGACCAGCAC
>CAZQOX010000030.1:0-9589 GCA_964594895.1 uncultured Candidatus Bathyarchaeia archaeon | reverse complement strand
GGCCGACATGCTGGTGCTGAGCAACGGCATGGAGGCTTCCGCGGGGAACGAGGAGATCGCAAAGGCCATAGGCCTAGACGTTAACCCTGACGGCTTCCTCAACGAGAAGCACCCTAAGCTCAGCCCGGTGGAGACAAACATCGAAGGCGTCTACATCGCTGGCGCGTGTCAAGGCCCCATGGACATCCAGCACAGCCTCAACCAGGTGCTCTACGCCACAGCGAAGGCCGCGACCCTCCTCGCCAAGAGGGAGATCGAGGTCGAGCTCACCAAGGCGGTTGTCGACGAGGACGTGTGCGTGGGCTGCGGAGCCTGCGCGTCGGCCTGCCCCTTCGACGCCATCACGTGGAGCGACTTCGGGTTGCCTGTGGTGAGCGTCGAGGCCTGCACCGGCTGCGGGATATGCTCAGCCACGTGCCCTGTGGCCGCCATGCAGCTCAGGCTTTATCGGGACGAGCAGGTGCTGCCCGCCATCGAGGGCCTCCTGAAACCCACAAAGTGGCTGGAGGAGAGAGACGAGCCCGTGATCGTAGCCTTCGCGTGTGAGGGCGCAGCGGGCTACGCCTCGGAGCTTGCCAGCCAGATGGGGATGAAGGTGCCCGACAACGTGCGCGTACTCAAGGTCCCGTGCTCCGGCAGGCTGGACGCCCTACACTTCATGAAGGCGTTCGACCTAGGCGCGGATGGCGTAGCGGTGTTCGCGTGCCCCGAGAGCCAGTGCCACTACATCGACGGCAGCAAGAAGGCTGAGAGCCGAGTAGCGTACATGAAGAAGAGCCTGGACGTGCTAGGCGTCGGCGGAGACCGGCTGGACATCTTCAACGTGAACAGCTGTGAGCCCGACCGCTTCGTCGCCCTGGCTACAGCGTTCGCCGAGAAGATAAAGTCGAGCCTTGCTGAAGCCAAGCAGGCGTCCATGGACCAGTAGAACCCTTTTTTTAAACAATCAGGTCAATATTTTTACTTTTATTCGAGGGTAGCCATAAGTATAGTATTTACATTCATAGAATTATTCTCCAAAGATATTTATATTAAATATGAGTTTCGTTAACGCGACTTACTAGGTGAAGTCCTTTGGATAAGTACATTGAAAAAGTTTATGAGAGCATCAAAGAGAAGGATCCTCTCCAGAAGGAGTTCCACCAAGCAGCGATGGAGGTCCTGGAAACTCTTGAACCAGTTATCAAGAAGTATCCCAAGTTCAAGGAGCACAAGATCCTTGAGAGGATCGTTGAGCCCGAGCGAATCGTCCAGTTCCGCGTACCCTGGAAGGACAGGAACGACGAGATCCAGATCAACAGAGGGTTTAGGGTGCAGTACAACAGCGCCATCGGACCCTACAAGGGTGGGTTCCGGCTCCACCCCACGGTCTACCTGGGCCTCATGAAGTTCTTGGGCTTTGAGCAGACCTTCAAGAACGCACTCACAGGCCTCCCCATGGGCGGAGGTAAGGGAGGCAGCGACTTCGACCCCAAAGGTAAGACCGACGGCGAGGTAGAGAACTTCTGCCACAGCTTCATCGCAGAGATGTACAGGCACATCGGTCAGTTCACCGACATCCCCGCAGGAGACATCGGCGTAGGCGCCAGAGAGATCGGCTACATGTATGCCATGTACAGGAAGATCACCAACCTACATGGCACATGCGTGTTGACTGGGAAAGGTTATGGATGGGGTGGCTCCCTCATCAGGCCCGAGGCGACTGGATACGGTGACGTATACTTCTGCAAGGAGATGCTGAAGACCAAGGGTGAAGACATTAAGGGTAAAGTTGTGGCTATCAGCGGCTCCGGTAACGTAGCTCAGTATGCAGCTGAGAAATGCCTCCAGCTGGGAGCAAAGGTAGTGACCATGAGCGATTCCAGCGGCGTCATCTACGACCCCGACGGCATCACACGGGAGAAGCTCGACTACGTGTTCGAGCTCAAACAGGTCAAGAGGGGCAGGATCAAGGAGTACGCCGAGAAGTACAACGTAGAGTACGTCAAGAAAGCCAGACCCTGGAAATACAAGGTCGACATAGCCCTCCCCTGCGCGACTCAGAACGAGCTAGACGGCAAGGACGCCCAGGCTCTTGTAGACAACGGCGTCATTGCCGTAGGCGAAGGCGCCAACATGCCAAGCACGCCTGAGGCAGTCACGGTCTTCCAGAAAGCCGGCGTGCTATTCTCGCCGGGGAAGGCGAGCAACGCAGGCGGCGTAGCGACGAGCGGCCTAGAGATGGCTCAGAACAGCCAGCGCTACTTCTGGAGCCGAGAGGAGGTCGACGAGAAGCTACACAACATCATGGTGAACATCCACAGCAACGCCTACGAGACGGCCAAGCTCTTTGGAGAGCCTGAAAACTACGTCTTAGGCGCCAACATCGCAGGCTTCCTCAAGGTAGCCAACGCCATGGTGGCGATGGGCTACCTAGCCTAAACCACTTCTTCTCTTTCTTCAAGATTCTTTAATAGCGCATCATCCTCTCTATACGGTAGTTTCTGTAGGTGGAACATGGATGGTTGAAGGAACAGGTAGGGAGTTCATGGAGAAGACCAGGTACAAGTATCTGGACAGATCAGACCAGGTTAAGGGTCTCCCGCAGCCGCCGTTATCGCTGCCTCCGGTGGAGGGTAAACCCGTGCATCGTCTACCGGATCCTAAGGAGGCGCCGAGGCGAGCCGTGGACCTCTGGGACGCCATAAACAACCGTGTGAGCGTCAGGGCGTACAGCGATGAGCCGCTGAGCCTCGAGGAGCTGAGTTACCTCCTCTGGTGCACCCAGGGGGTGAAGGAGGCAACGGATCGTCCGGCGACGCTGCGCACAGTTCCAAGCGCCGGCGCCAGACACTGCTTCGAGACTTATCTACTAGTGAACAGGGTTGAAGGGTTGAGGCAGGGTCTCTACCGTTTCCTGGCTACCGAGCACAGCCTCCAGGAGGTGGACACTGATCCGGCGATAGCGGAGAGGGTTACCCAGGCATGCTTCAACCAGCGGTTCGTGATGCAGTCGGCGGTCACGTTCATCTGGACGGCGGTCGCGTACAGGATGATGTGGAGGTACGGTGAGAGGGGATACCGGTACATGCACCTGGACGCGGGCCACGTATGCCAGAACCTGTACCTGGCGGCGGAGGCCATCGGCTGCGGCGCCTGCGCCATAGCGGCGTTCCATGACGACGCCCTGAACGAGGCTCTGCAGATAGACGGCGTCGAACAGTTCGCCGTCTACGTCGGCGTGCTGGGCAAGAAACGGGGCTAGCCGTTACAATCTTTATAATCTCTCGTTTCTCTGTTCTATCAGTGGTTAGATGTCGGACGATTTGATCAGTTTCTTCGAGAGCCAGATAGGGCTGGAGAACAAGATAGTCCAGTCGGTGTCAGATGCGCTTGACGACATCGACAACTTGGCCGTTAAAACGGCCTTAAGAGGCATTTCACTCGACTCCTCTAAGCATGCGGAGATGTACCGATCAGCGATCGCTCTCCTCACGTCATCCAGCGCGACGCTTAACGAGGAGCAGCTGGACCTCCAGAGGAAGGTGGTCGAGAGACACATCGAGATGGAGGAGGCGGTGATCAAACAGCTCGAGGCCAAGATGCCTGGCGTCGAGAACGAGAAGCTGGAGCTGCTGTTGAAGACCATTCTTCTGGACGAGAGGCGGCACCACAAGCTGCTGAAGACCCTGCTGGAGATACTGGTCAGGGGCGAGACTGTGACTGAGGGCGACTGGTGGGACGCCATCTGGGGCGACGTCCCCGGCCTCTGGACGTAGACTTTAAAATCGCCTCTTTTTATGCTATTTAGATAAAATATCTGCTAAGTTTTCCTATAGTTGTATACTTTGTCTAGTTCTGAACCTCAATTTTATTAATAGGTATGCTTCCTTATTGAGATTCGGCTCAGACATGGTGAACACATGTACACGATAGTGTCCAAGAAGGAGCTCACGCCAAACGTCAAGATGTTTGAAGTCCATGCGCCAGCCGTCGCCCACAAGGCGGAGCCAGGGCAGTTTGTCATCGTCAGATGCAAGGAGACCGGTGAACGTATCCCGATGACCATCGCCGGCACAGACCCCGAAGCCGGGACTGTGATCATATACTTCGCAGAGGTTGGCAAATCCTCGACTGAGCTGGGTACGCTGAAGGAGGGAGACGGGATACTGAACTTCGCGGGCCCTCTCGGGAACGTCACCAAGATAATGAACTACGGGAGGATACTATGCGTGGGGGGAGGAGTCTTCGTCGGCGCCATGCTCTACCAGATCGAGTGGTTCAAGAAGGCGGGGAACCATGTGGTCGCGGTTTTCGGCTTCCGAAACAAGGACAACGTGATGCTGGAGGAAGAGGTTAAGGCTGTCGCGGACGAGGCGTACATCTGTACTGACGATGGCTCCTACGGCAACAAAGGCATGGATATAGTTGATGAGCTTCTGGAGAAGGAAAAGTTTGACCACGTATTCACCATCGGGCCCACTAGTCTCCAGAAGAACCTTAGCGACAAGACCGAGCCGTATGGCATACCCACCAAGGTGAACCTCTTCCCCATAATGGTCGACGGGATGGGTATGTGCGGCGCGTGCAGGGTGACGGTGGCAGGGGACACCCGGTTCAGCTGCGTGGATGGACCCGAGTTCGACGGCCACCAAGTGGACTTTGACGAGCTCATCATGCGTATGAGGGTATACAACCCGCAGGAGAAGATAGCCATGGTCGTCCACGACATGGAGGTCGATTAGATGGCATTCGATAAGCCCGCCGTCGAGATGCCCAAGCAAATCACTGAGGAAAGGGTACACAACTTCATAGAGGTGGCGAAGGGCTACACAGGCGAGATGGCGATCGAGGAGGCGCAGCGGTGTCTAAACTGTAAGAACCCTCAGTGCATCAAGGGCTGCCCGGTCAACATAGACATCCCAGGGTTCATCCAGCTTGTCAAGGAAGGTAAGTTCGTCGAGGCCGCGTGGAGGGTCAAGGAGACTAACGCCCTTCCCGCAATATGCGGCAGAGTATGCCCACAGGAGAACCAGTGCCAAAAATTCTGCGTGCTGGGGATCAGAGGTCAGCCAGTAGAGATAGGAAGGCTTGAACGCTTCGTGGCCGACTACGAGCGAGAAAAGGGAAATAAGACGCCTGATCTGCCTGAGTCCACGGGCTTCAAGGTTGCCGTGATCGGATCAGGGCCGGCTGGACTCACCGCGGCGGCTGAGCTCGCCAAGATGGGTCACCATGTGGAGATATTTGAGGCTCTTCACACCGCTGGAGGCGTGCTGATGTACGGTATCCCCCAGTTCCGTCTACCGAAGGAGATAGTACAGGCTGAGGTAGAGTACATCAGGAGGCTGGGTGTCAAGATCAACCTGGACAGCATGATAGGCAAGCTCTACACTGTAAGAGAGCTTATGCATAGGGACTTCGACGCGGTGTTCATCGGAAGCGGGGCTGGTCTGCCCAACTTCCTCAGGTTGCCTGGGGAGAACCTGAGCGGCGTCTACAGTGCGAACGAGTTCCTCATCAGGACCAACCTCATGAAGGCCTACAGGTTCCCCGAGTACGATACTCCGATAAACATCGGTAAGAGGGTCGCAGTCATCGGCGGCGGCAACGTCGCCATGGACGCCGCCAGGTGCAGCCTAAGGCTCGGCGCGGAGAAGGCGCACATCATCTACCGCAGGGGCATGACCGAGCTCCCGGCGCGCCGGGAAGAAGTGGAGAACGCCGAGGAAGAGGGCGTCATCTTCACGCTGCTCAACAACCCGGTTAGGTTCATCGGAGACGGCCGCGGAAACGTTAAGGAGATGGAGCTAATTAGGATGCAGCTTGGGGACCCAGACGAGTCAGGCCGCAGGAGACCGGAGCCTGTGTCCGGCTCTGAGTGGAGGATGCCCATCGACACCGTCGTGATCGCCATCGGCCAGAGCCCGAACCCGATTATACAGCAGACGACTGAGGGGCTGGAGGCCACGCGGTGGGGAACCATCATCCATGACGAGGATACCATGGAGACGACCATCGAGGGCGTCTACACGGGAGGCGATGTCGCCACGGGGGCTGCGACGGTGATCAGCGCCATGGGCGCAGGCAAGAAGGCGGCGGTAGCGATTGACGCCTACCTGAGAAAGTAGCCCAGTTTTTCCTTATCTTTTATATTGGTTGTTCCTTATTCTGGGTTGGATGCCGTTTACAGCCCTGCATATAGGGCCAGCGCTCCTGGTAGCCCTACTAGTGTACCCGTTGCTGGACACCCCAACCCTTCTAGTGGCATCCATAGTAATCGACCTTGAGCCTCTTCTGGTCCTCCTCTTGAATCTACCCCAGCCTCTTCACGGCACGTATCACAGTCTAACCGTGAGCACACTCATAGGCTTAGCCGTGGCCGTGTTCATGTACCTTGTCCGAGGATTCACTTCACGATACATGGAGAGGCTGAGGCTCCCTCAGAGCGATGATGTTCGGGGATACTTGGCGGCGTCGCTCATCGGCGTCTGGGGCCACGTGTTACTGGACTCTTTCCTGTACAGCGACTTGAGCCTCATCTATCCTTGGCGGTGGAACCCCCTTCAGGGACTCGTTGGCTATGGGACCATCTTCAACGTGTGCCTGATCTCGTTCCCGTTGGCAGTAATCGTGTACCTCCTGAGAGTCACCCTCATGGCATGGGTCGTGAACGAGGGGACGGTCGAGGCGGCTCCACCAGAAGAGGAGCCCACGCCGGAGCCTTTCATGGAATCGGATGTAGAGACAGGCATCTACGAGGAGGAACCCGCTCCCTTCTTCGACATACCCAAACCAACGGATGAACTGGTATACGAAGAGGAGACATACACGTCGGCCGCCATCCAAGCCGAGTCAGAAACAGGGCCATTGGTAAGGATCGAGATACAGCCGGACATATTTCTTGGCTGCGACAGGCTTCCCGAGCAGTGGGGGTTGATAGGTAAGGCATCCGGGGAGCTCGTGGCTGTGGACCTGAACGAGCCCCATATCGTCTTCGTCTGCGGCAAACAGGGCAGCGGTAAGGGATACACCATCGGCGTAGTCAGCGAGATGCTCCTGTCCAAGTCGATTCAGGGCATCAGCCAGGTGAGGAAGCCCGCCACCATAATCGTGTTCCACAAGCCGCGGGACGACCTCAGGAGCGAGTTCTGGAGCATCGTCGACGCCAACAGGAACCCGGAGGAGGCCGCGGCTCTCCGCGAAGGCTACGGCGTGGAGCCTAGACAGGTGATCGACAGGAGGAGCTTCAGGATATTCGTGGACCCCTTCGTGTACAAGAACGAGCGCAGGAAATTCGAGGACGACTACAGCACAAGAGTGTACCCCATCGGCATCAACCCGACCAGGCTCACGGCCGAGGACTGGCCCCACGTGCTGAGCCTCGGCAAGAAGAGCGGCTCCATGTACGTGAAGAAGATATTCCAGATAATCAAGAAAACCCAGTACGACAGGGACTTCGGGCTAAACACGATTCGGCGCGAGGTGGAGGCAAGCGACCTTAACCCCAACCAGAAGGGCTTCGCCATGATGCGGCTTGAGACGCTGGAGGACTACCTGGTAGCCGGGGACTTCATGAACGACCTCATTATAGGCGGCGTGAACGTCTTCGACCTCCGCAAGATCATGATGGAGCCCGACGACGTCTTCAGCGTGATGATCCTGGTCATAAGCTCTCTCATAAACAACGAGAGCACCTCCCGGGAGCAGTTCGTCTTCGTAATAAACGAGGCCCACGACTATCTGAGGAAGGGGCTGAGCAAGGACTTCACGGACTACATCAACTACCTGATACGTAAGAAGCGGCACGCCGGGACGTGGCTCATGCTTGACACCCACTTCCCCGAGGACGTAGACCCCAAGGTCATCAAGGGCAGCGACATCAAGATATTCCACAAGTCGGACGTCATAAGCTCGAACCTGCTAAGGCAGGTGGTGGAGGGGACGCCCACTCCGCCCCACCAGCTGAACACCGGCGAGGCCATCATCAGGGCTGATAAGAGCAACCTAGGCCCGGACAGGGTCATGGTGGTGAACGTGAGGCCTAGGCTCACCCACCACGGGGCGGCCACAAAGACAGCGGTGTAACGTCTGATATTTCGAGTTCGATATCATTGATGTGCGTGAATCTTTCGTTAGGTAATCTGTGTTAGAGTCCCGCTCTCCGCACTGATAATGGTGTTCAATATCCCTAGTGGACGCATGATAAAGAATCCCTTGTTACATGAGACACATTCATGCACGTTAGCTAATCCACACCTGGTATATTTTTCCAGTTAACTTAAACTGAATAGATATACCTTCGACGTAATCGAAGATGCCCGAAGTTTGAATAGATACTAATATGTTATCTGGGTTTGGCTCAAACCTGGTGAAACGTAGATATAGAAAGGCTCCTTCAGCCTCAGCCCTTGCCTCGATCTCCTCGGGATCTAAAGGAAGCACCTTATAACCTCCAACGCGTCTAGGCGCATTCACGTCTTCTATTAGCTCTGTTGATAAAACCACGGTGCTTGTGTTATGGATTAAATCATTAAGGCTGGATATCTTTTCTTCAATTAATACGATTTTTAGGGTCTCATATACTATCTCTGATTCGAAACGCTGTTGAGCCTCTGTCTGGCTCAGTAAAAGTGAATCACATTGTGTTTCCAACACGTTGTATTTGTTGTCAAGTTCAATGAAGTGGTTTCTCTGGGATAGCATCACGAATCCTGATGCTATGATTATTGATGCCATTATCAGAATGATAGTTTGCTCCTTCTCCCCCAATCCTCCTCAATCCTCCTGTAATGTATCAGCCAGAATTGAATATAATTCTAGGTTTTAGAACACGATAATCCCTCAACTGTTGTGTCCAGAATAGAACTTACATCGTCGTTACTCTTGTACGAAAAATCGCATGTTTTATAAAAAAAGGGTGAATCAATGGGAAAAAATCTCCACTCAGGTGAGGGTTCGAACCCTGCAGAACATGTCTCCCATGGCAAACGAACACCACTCGCCCAATACGTTGTTTTTCATGGCCCGCCCAAGCTTGATAAGGGATGCCTGGGCTCAGACAGGAAATGGTGGTGAACGTGAGGCCCAGGCTCACTCACCACGGCGGCGCCACAAAGACAGCGGTATAGCAAGTCTTTTCACCCAAACAGGCAACCAATGCCCATGTCTGCATTATTCAGCGGAGAGAAAGCGTTCAAACACATCGAGAAGCTGGCCGTCGAGATCGGGCCAAGGCAGGGAGGCTACGAGGAAGACCGGCTCGCAGCCGAATACATAGAGTCCGAGTTCAAGAAGCTGGGCTTGAAGACCTGGAGGCAGGAGTTCGAGATAAAGACGGGCCGAACGACGGCTCAGAGGCTGGAGATACTGGAGCCGTACACCGAGACAGTCGAGTGCGAGGGCATGTCCATGATCGGCGTAACCGGCCCCGAGGGCGTCGAGGGCGAGCTCATCCGAATCGAGACCACCGACGAGGAGTACCTCACCCCGGAGATAGAGGGTAAGATCGTTGTAACAAACGCCGTGAAGAGGAAGAACCTAGAGCTTATTTCTAAACGGAAGCCCCTGGGGTTCATATTCATCGAGCGCCACCCGCGTGTCCTGACAA
>CAZQOX010000029.1:0-9623 GCA_964594895.1 uncultured Candidatus Bathyarchaeia archaeon | reverse complement strand
GAGGAAGCTGAGCTGTATCTTCCGCATGTACTCGGGCTCCATGGTCCTGTACTCGGTGGTCCAGTCGACGCTGCATCCCATCCTGATGACGGCTGTCTTCATGATGCCGATGTACTGCTCTATCCATTCCTCACACATCCTTCGGAACACGTCGGGGGGGACGTCGCTCTTCCTTATGCCCTTAGCCTTCTCCACAGCGACCTCGGTGGGCAGCCCGTGGCAGTCCCACCCCTGGGGGAAGAGGACGTTGTAGCCCCTCATCCGCTTGTACCTGGCCCTCACGTCGAAGTAGGTCCAGTTCAGGAAGTTGCCCATGTGGAAGTCGCCGCTCGGGTAGGGCGGGGGTGTGTCGATGCTGTAGACCGGCCGGGTGTCGTCGTCCCAGTCGTACCTGTGGGTTCCCTCGGTCTCCCACTGCCTCTGCCATTTCTCCTCAATCTGGAGGAAGTCCATCTTTCTCGGTAGCACGTTCATCTCTTCATGTCCCCTGTCTCCATGCTCTGCGGACCAGGCGCCTTCGATAGGCTGAATCTGTCCGCTGCTCTCCTTAAAAGGTTGTCCGCTGCGGTCTGACCTCTAGGCGTGTCCGGGTCTTCAGACGATCCCCGCCGGGGGATCGACAAAACAATACCCCATTTGCCTCTCCTCAGACAACGAATCTATCAGGGAGGTCGGATAAAAGCTTTCAGATACAGAATCACACGTCGAGCCGTAGAGGCTCTTCTCTTTTCCTCGGTCCCTGGATCACAAGCTGATCTCCGAGAGTGGCCTTCATGCCGTCCACCGCTGCTATCACGGGTATCCCCGTCTCCTCCTGAAGGTACTCTGCCTCAGCCGCTGGGTCAGCGTTAAGCATCCTCCACCCGAAGTGGGTGATTATCGCTGAGGCGGGCCGGGCCTCGTTGAGCAGCTTCAACGCGTCGTCTGTGCAGAGGTGCATCTTGATTGGGTTGCCCCTCGGCCAGATTACGCAGAGTATCAGCAACCGCTGTCCCTCGTGCTGCTCCCCTAAGCCGTCGAAGTACCCTGTGTCGCACGTGTAGCCGACGGAGCCGACGCCCGGGGCGTTGAACCTGACTCCGGTGGAGGTGGGGTCGGAGTGGACGGCCTTCGTCGCCGTGAACTCGACGTCGTTCACGCGGAACCCGGTTCCGGGCTTCAACTCGACGATTTCACCCACAAGGCCCTTGTGGTAGTTTGATATGCATGGACCCAGGTCGCCGACGCCCCGGGTCACGCTCCGCGGAGCCGCCAACAATCCCTTCTTGTTTCGTGTGCCGTCCGTCATCGCCTCTATGAGTACCTCGGCGTCCGTGTAGTGGTCGGGGTGGCAGTGGGTGACCACGAGGCCGTCCAACTTTCGGGGGCTGAGCCCCGCCCAGTTGGAGAAGACGAGGGCGCCGGGCCCAGGGTCGATGTGGACCTGCGTCTCGCCGTGGACCAGCCTTATGCCGGCGGTGCGCCTCCTCTGGGTGGTCATGACGAACCTGCCGCCGCCCGTGCCCAGGAAGTGCAGCTCTAGGGGCTTCAGGGTCTACACCTTTTCCTTAACACTCTCCCCGCGAGGGCCCCCGTGTGCTCTCCGTCGCTGATTGTTACCTCTCCGTTTACGACCACGTATGGTATACCGTCGGGGTACTGGTGGGGGTCACCGAACGTCGCCCTGTCCTTTACGGTCTTCGGGTCAAAGACGACAACGTCCGCCGCCATCCCCACCCTGAGCAGTCCGCGGTCCTGGAGCCCAAGCCTATGGGCGGGCATGCTCGTCATGCGTCTTATCGCCTCCTCGTAGGTGAACAGCCGACGCTCCCTCGCGTAGAGCCTGAGGTACCGTGGGAAGGCCCCGTAGCAGCGCGGGTGGGGCTTGCCTTCGCCGAGCCTTCCATAGGGCGCGTGGCTCCAGCCGTCGCTGCAGGGCATCACGGACGGATGCTTTACCAGCGTGTCCACGTCCTCCTCGACGCCCCAGAATGTGACGTTCATGGCCTCGGCGTTCTCCTCGACGAGGAGGTCACACAGCGCATCCACGACCGGCAGCCCGCGCGCCTCGGCTACCTCGGCCACGGTCATCCCTTCATATTCTTTGTTGGCCTCCGACTTCACGAACGTGACCGAGACCTTGGTGAAGTCTCTCCCCTTCTCGTCCCCTGCCTCGGAGTACTCCTTCTCCAGCCTGCGCCTGACCTCGGGGTCGCCGAGCCTCCCTAGCATCTTCTCCACCCCTCCCTCATGTGCCCAGTCGGGTATCACCTGTGACAGCAGACTCGACCCGGCCGTGTACGGGTATATGTCCGCGGTGACGTCGACGCCCCGTGCCCTCGCGTCGTCCAGCGCCTTCAGCGTCGTCTCCCCGTGTCTGCCGGACAACGGCTTGTGGGACGCGCATGAGCTGCCCAGATGTGACACCTGTATGGGAACCCTCGCCTTCAGGCCGAGGCTGATGGTGTCTTTCAGGTTCTCGATGTTGCCGCGCATGTGAGTCGAGTACAGGCCGTCTTTCTCTCTGAGGACCCCGCACAGCTCGACCAGTTCGTCGTCCTTGGTGAAGACCCCCGGCGGGTAACCGAGCCCGGTCGACATCCCGTGGGCCCCCTCGTCCATCGCCTCCCTCAGCAGCCGCTTCATGGCAGCCAGTTCCCCGGGTGAGGCGTCCCTGTCTTGGAAGCCCATGACGTTGACCCTAATGGAGCCGTGGCCCACGAACGGTACGAGGTTGATGCCCACGCCCCGCGTCTCTATTATGCCAAGGAAGTCGGCGAGGGTCCTCCAGTTCCAGTCAAGGTCGAGCCCCGACGTGAAGGGCTTCAGGTACTGGATGAGGGCCTCTCTGTGTTGGTCGTGGAGGGGATACATGGATAGGCCGCAGTTTCCCATGGTCGCGGTGGTCACGCCTTGATGTATGTAGCTCTCGCACCTCGTGTTGCCGAGCACCGTGTGGTCTGCGTGCGTGTGTACGTCTATCCAGCCGGGGCTCACGCACAGGCCGGAGGCGTCTATAACGTGGGCGTCGCCTGTGTCACGCAGTCTACCGACGTGATCTATTCTTCCGTCTCTAACCGAGACGTCGGCTCTTATCCATGGGCTGCCTGCTCCGTCGAAGAGCCTGCCGCCTTTAATAGCTAGGTCGCATGACAAAGGGATTCAATGGATACTTATGGCATTCAGCTAATCTAATGTTTCTCTCATACAGCCCATGGCTTACCTTGGATACTTGAACCCATGAAGTTGGAGAAATGGATGAGATTGTACAAACTAAATAATTTGATGTATCAGTAACCTGTTATCCGGTATTTGGTTACGAGAGTCGTGTAAATATAACAGATTAAAGTATTTTGTAACTGTCATCACAAAAAATTAGTAAACAATCCTGAAAAAATACGATGATTCTCATATAAACTGTAATAATGAAGAAGTTGGAGGCCTATCTGGTTCTACTAACAATAATCAACATATTATCAGCCAATCAACCAGCAAGAGCCGAAAATTACGTCATACACAGTTCATGGCTAAAGACACCTATCTCAGTGGACGGAAAAGAGACAACAGGAGGCGAATGGTCAGACGCGAACTCATACATCATCACGTTAGGCCTCAACGAGGGAATGAGCCCACCCTACCTAAGAACCAAGATCTGGGCAAAGAACGACCAAGAAAAACTCTACATCCTAATGAAGATAACGTACCTGGACAAGATAACGGGAGACAAGGAGGACCAGGCTTTCCTGTACTACCTCTGGCCAACCATAGCGGGCACAGACTGGGACAGGAGCGACGCCGCCTGGCTCTACCAGCTTGGATCACCCATAGACCTCACAAACTACGACGGTAACGCATGGCAGCAGGACACAGACGCCACGCCCCCCGGCGACAACAACGTCCAGGGAAAAGGCTACTACGACACAACGTTCTACTGGTTCGAGATGGTGAGACCGCTGGACAGCGGAGACCAGTGGGACTGGAGCGTAGAACCCGGCGACACCGTCGGAGCCGGCAACATGGAGCAGACCAGCGACCTCCTATACATAGGCCTCCACGACGACTCGGAGGGGCACAGCATAGAGACGAGGATAACCCTTACACTTGCGAAACAGCCGGACGACAACCACCCAGTCGGCGGAACCATAGAGGACCCCGAAAAGACACAACTGTTGGCCGTAGCCATCGGCTTCACACTCGTTGTCCTTGCATACACCTACACGTTGACCAAACCCAGAAAATAGGTGCGGGGCCCTCGTCACGGTCCCAGAGTTAAATATTTAATAGAGATGAGTATTCAATGCATGTTGCAAGGGCCCGTGGCCTAGCACGGTTAAGGCGTCTGACTGATAATCAGAAGATCATGAGTTCAAATCTCATCGGGCCCACCATCTAAAACCCCTGTTTTAAGGCTTTTTTGGGGCTTATTTGGGGAAATAACGTGTTTAATTTGTCCTCTGTTTCTCCGTGCGTTAGTTGTTTCGTCCCAAGGTTTAAATTTCGTAGGTAGGTTCCGTCAAGTTTTCGTCGGTTCTGCGAAGGTGTAGAAATTCATCGGATAAGTCAGGTAAAATATTGAGTTAATTTTTTATTTTTAATTGGATAAAAGAATAACCATGAATGAAGAGGAGATATCTAATAAAATAGATGCCCTATCGAGAGAAATACGAGAACTCAGAAATGAAGTTCTAGCCATTAGAAACCTGCTTGAGTCTCAAAGAACAAAGGCTTCATGGTCGAACATCGATCCAAGAAAACTGGATAAAAAAACAAGGGACAAAACGAAACTAATTTAATTATCCGATTTTCGATTCTGTTAGTAAATTAGATTATTCTGGCCATAAGTTTACTTGGAGGCAGCGGAGTCTACTCAACAGCGTACATTGCGAGAGCCGTAGCCTAGAACTTGTAATCTTTTGTACACTATACGGGTATTTACTTTCACGTTAATTTTAAGTGTCGATGCTACGAATTTTTAGTGAACAAAGTTCAAGGTAGACAAATATGGTAAATGTAATCGAAAAATGGAAAATTCCGGAAGAGGAATTAATTAAATTTTGGATAGAATGGTATCAAAAACTTATCTATAGAATAGAAAATGAAAATAAAATATTAAAAGATAAACTTAAAATCTTAAAAAGAAAAAAGAGACCTGACGAATTACTTTCAAATAGAGATGGTTTAATATCTTCATCCTTTAGCCATCTTGATGAGAGAACGAATCTATTAGAGGAAATTGGTGGTAGAGGCGTTGGTGGAATGCAAATTGGCGTTGAAATACCTCCTCCTAAGTCTTCGTGCGTAAGTAAGGCTGCATTACACTTCTCTGTCTGTAAGTTATGGGAAAATGCAATGGAGTCCTACTTATATGGAAATTTTAGGGCCTGTATTTTTCAGTTGGGAAGTCTATTAGAGGCAATATTATCATATGAAATTTCCAGGAAAAAATTAAAAAAATCACTTAATAAACATTTAAAAATAATAAAAAAGCCGCCTACGCTTGGAGTTCTCATTGGCTTCTGTGAGGAAAAAGGAATCTTATCAAAGGAAAATAATTCTCTTGCCCTTGTTAAAGAAGTAAATAAATTAAGAAATGAACACGTTCACCTCTTATTAGAGAAGGAAAGACCTGAAGATATTTTCAAGGTTACAGAAAGAGACGAATTTATTTATTTGGTAAATTTTAAAGGCAGTCCACCAGTTGAAATAAAAAATGGGGAGATAAGAGCGAATGGAGCAGCAGTAATTATCGATTCTCATGGCGCAGGTATACTATACAAACATAAGGCAGATGCAAAGAAATGTTCTGAAAATATGAAAAAAATTCTTGATATTTTATATGCGCACGAGGATACTGATGAATAGTTCTAAAATATTAAAGAAACATCAATATACATATATCTTAAGACCCCTAAAAAACCCGATAAATTTGAACGAGACATTCCATCTCATCGGGCCCACTACCGTATTAACGAGAAGCAGGTAGGCTGTTACATAACATTGAGCAGTATCAGTAACTCCTTTCTTGTGCGTGCGTACGCCTCACACACATAATATTAAGAAAAAATGCACCGAGTTCGATGCAGCTAAGCGTGCTTTATCGCTTTGCGTGTGAGGAAAGGAATTGATGAGCCACGACATCACTGGGCTGCAGGAGGCAGCCGGGGAAGACGCGCAGGTCGTCACGGACGAGTTCGAGTACAACGCGAGACTGTTCAAGGCTTTCGCGGACGGGAACCGCCAGAGGCTCCTCTACCTGCTTAGGGACGGCGAGAAATGCGTCTCTGAGCTGCTGCCACACTTCGACATCCTCCAGCCCACGGTGTCGACGCACCTGCTGATGCTGGAGGAACGGGGCTTGCTGAAGGTGAGGCGGAACGGCAGGAAGAGGCTCTACAGCGTCGCCGACCCCAGGATCTACGAGGTAATCGAAGAGTTCCTGAAAGAACTCTCCGACCTACTGGGCCGGTAGGCCCGGCCTTCGTTTTAATAGAAGAGTTACATCATCGCCCTTACCCAGCCCCATGTGCTCCGCGGCGTTCCCCTGGTTCACGGAGATCTCCAGGTAGCCGCCTCCTGCGACGAGGAGGAGCGGCTCCCCCTCTGGGACGGCGCTGAAGCGCCTGACATATGGGAGGTCGAACTCACGGCCTCCGGCCATCACCTCGAACCTAGCGTCTCCCTGGGCACCTAGCTTCTCCAGGGTCTCGTAGGTGACGTTGGTGACCAGGTTGCCGAAGCCGTCTACGTGGATCACCCGGGCATGCACCGTGTCGCCTTCTAACCTGGGCGTGTAGGCGGGGAGCCGTATCATGTCGCTGATCTCGGAGCCTAGCCTGTCGGGTGGCACGCCTACGCTGAGGTGGGCCCCTGTGGGGCCGAAGACGTCGCGGCCGTCGAAGACTTCGCTCACCCTCGGCGGCAGCATGTCGCCGTCGGTGATCTCCCAGATGGACTCCACTCCCAGGCGCTCCGCCGCCGGCGCCATGAGGCCGTTGTCCGGTCCGACGAACCAGGCGCCTCGGGTCTCGACGATTATGGGTCTCCTTGTGCCGCCTACGCCGGGGTCTACGACTCCGACGTGTACCGTGCCTTCGGGGAAGTAGGGCGCCGCCCTGGCGAGGTGGAAGGCGCCCGACTCTATGTCGTAGTTGCCCACGTCGTGGCTTATGTCCACGATGGTGGCGTCTGGGCTGATCCTCAGTATGGCTCCCTTGACCTCGGCGACGTAGCTGTCCTTGGTCCCGTAGTCTGTGAGTAGTGTGATGACGGGCATGGTTTATTGTGTGTCGGCTCTTGAAAAAAGGTTAATGGTTTCCAGCTGTGAGCGGTTGCTGTGGGTTACTTGTTTTCATGTGGGTTGTCGCTGTAGCTTGGTATTCCGTGAATTTTTATGGGTTTGGGGGTGTGCTCAGCTTTTTTTTTGGGTAGGCGTGTCGCGGGTTGTAATTGGGGGACTCCCGGGGGGGTGCTAGGCTTGTTCCATGTTACTTGGGACAAGGTTTCAGGGGCTCTCGTATATTCTGCCCTTCTCCACGGCGCCCTGCATCAGCTTCTCCTTCATGGCCTTTGACAGGGTGTTCGCCATCTCGGTGGGGTACACGTCCGTGATGCAGCCCAAGCAGAGCTGGTCGGGCCGCATCCCCGTCTCCTTGATGTACTCGTCTATGGGAAGATAGTTGACGCTGTCGGCGCCTATCTCCCGGGCCATCTCCTCGGGCTCCAGGCGTGCCCCTATGAGCTCGCCGTAGCTGCTCATGTCGATGCCGTAGAAGCATGGGCCGATGATCCTAGGGTACGTGACGAAGACGTGCACCTCGCTGGCCCCCGCGTCCCGGAGCCTCTTGACGTTGCCCCTCATGGTGTCGCCGCGGACGATGCTGTCGTCCACCACGGCGACGCGCTTCCCCACGATCATGGGCGCCAGTATGTTCAGCTTCCTGTAGATCACCGTCTGCCTGTCCACGCCGTCTGTGATGAAGGCGCGCTGGCTCACGTACCTGTGACGCCGCAGCGCCATCTCCCAGGGCAGCCCAGACTCCACGTGGAACCCGTACGCTGCGTCGATGGCGCTCTCCGGCAGACAGACGACGATCTCGCACCGCTCCGCCGCCTCCCTGTAGACCCTGGCTAGGGCGGCTCCGAAGCCTCTGCGGCACTGGTAGACGTACCTCCCGTTGTACCGTGTGTCGGGGCGGCTGAAGTATGCGTACTCGAAGGCGCAGAACGCCTGCCGCCTGGAGGGCACCACCTGGAGCTGGCTGATCACCCCGTCCCGGACGATCATAAGCTCCCCGGGCCTCACCTCGCGCTGCCACTCCAGGCCGTTTATGGCGAGGCCGGTGCTCTCCGAGCTGAACGCGTATATCCCGCCGCTGAACCCGTAGCAGAGGGGCTTCATCCCCAGGGGGTCCTTCAACGCGAACAGTGTTCCGTCGTCGAGTATGCCTGTCAGACTGTAGGCGCCGTCCACGGTATCCATGCACTTCCTAGCCGCCTCCGGGAGGCTCCCCGTACGCTCGTACTCCTCTACGAGTAGAGAGGCGAGGGCGTGGGTGTCCGAGGTGGAGCTGTCCAACCCGACCAGGTTCCGGAGCCGGCGGACGTTCACTATGTTACCGTTGAAGCTGAGGACGAGGCTGCGCGTGTCTCCACGAGCCATCAAGGGCATGGCGTCCCTGCATAGGGAGTCCGCGTCGTTGCTCCCGCTGGTCGTGTACCTCACGTTGCCGATTCCCACGCTGCCCTTGAGGACCTTCACACGGCTCTCCATGCCGGGCTCCTTGAAGGGCGGTATCAGGCCAAGCCCAGTGTAGTACTCAAGGCATCCGTCGTAGGTGGCGAACCCGTGGCTCTGGTGGCCCCTGTGGTTCTGGGCGAGCATGCCCCAGTAAAGGTAGGGGAACACCTCTTGATCGTTGGAGTATACGCCGAACACGCCGCACTTCTCTCTGGCACTCACCTGAGCTCCTCCATAACCTGGTCCACGGTCACGAGGCCGAAGTCGCCGAGGCTGGCCTGGCCGCTTATTACCTCGTAGGACGCGACGCACCGCCTTGAGACCTCGCGTACCACGGGGCCGGGGATGACGGGGGGCTCGCCGTCCCCCGTGTAGCCTGTGCGGCGGAGGTAGCTGCGGAGGAACTCCTTGTCCAGGCACGTGGCCTCCTGGGGTCTCCCGGGCTCGTAGAACTTCTCTGCCCAGTACCGGGCGCTGTCGTGGGTCGGAGGCTCGTCTATCTGGATGAGCCCGTCGCCCAGGCGACCGAACTCCAGCTTGAAGTCGGGTATGATGAGGCCCTTGCTCTTGGCGACGCCCCGGTACTTGTCGAAGAGCCTGAATGTGGCCTCCTCCAGTTGGTCCCACTCGTCCATCGTGACGAGCCCGGCGTCTATGGCCTCCCCCCTGCTGATCTCCATGTCGTGGCCGGACTCCTCCTTGGTGGTGGGCGTGAGGATCACCTCCGGCAGCTCCTCGGCCATCGCCAAGCCGTCCGGCAGCCCCACGCCGCTGACGACCCTGTCGCCCTTACTGTAAGCCCTCCAAGCCGACCCGTAGAGGTAGGCTCGGCACACCCACTCAACGTCCACTCGCCTAGCCTTGACGACCTTCATCGTCCTGCCGTCCAGGGCCTCCATGAAGTGGT
>CAZQOX010000028.1:0-9832 GCA_964594895.1 uncultured Candidatus Bathyarchaeia archaeon | reverse complement strand
AGCTTGACTCGATGTCGTAGAGCTCGATGCCCAAGTCGATGTGCTTCTCGGGTCCAGCGAAAGGCTCCATGTCGTATAGCTTGGTGTTCTCCAACCCAAATCCTCCGCGCCTCGGCTCCTTCGCTATGTCTCTGTCTAAGGCTACGGCGATCTGGTAGCTGAGCCTCGGCTTGATGATCTCGCCCAGGGTGGTTATCACGGCGGCGTTCACGTTTCCCATGAACCCCCGGAAGTTGGTGGCCAGCCTGTCCACGAAGCCTGTGGCGTTGGCCATGGCTTGCTTCATCTCGGCGTAGAGTGTATCGGTCACCCATGTGTCCTCGGCTGAGTCGACCCCCGTGTACGCGTCTAGGTCGACGCCTCGGCGCTGCAGGCTAAGCGCCTTTTCAATTAAAACCATGTCTCTTTTTACTCCCCCATTATCACGCCGGTCGGTATTATCATACACAGCCTTGTTTTGTCTCAGCTAGGCGTGTGTATCGGCGATGGTATGAGAATATGAGATATTTCTAATAACATCTGGGAATGGTTAGACATTCATTATTTAATTAAAGGTATAAAGTTGTTCTCAACTTTATAGAACAAATTTAAATACTCTCAACTTATGAGAATAACTCCTTTCTCTGGCAATGAAACGAAGCTCGGAGACATTACATAGAAAAATAAAAAATCCACAACATCGCATCACACCTTAACAGAATAAATAAAACCAGCCTCGTCCAAACCCATCTAAACATTTTATATAAAAGTGACATGAACCGAGCGAGAAATGATCAACAACGCCAATCCATTTAAAAACAAGGCGCCATCCGCACCGTTTAAAACACACCAAGCTTTACCAATCAGGAACAGACATATGCCCAAAATCTACGTGCGATCCTATGGGTGCAGCTCCAACACCGCCGACGCAGAGATAGCGAAAGGACTGCTGCGAGACAAGGGGTACAGGCTGGCCCAGTCACCGGAGAACTCGGATCTCAACATACTACTCACGTGCATAGTGAAGACGCCAACGGAGAGGAAGATCACCAAACGCATAAGGCAGCTGTACGAGTCCGGGAGACCGCTCATCGTGGCTGGCTGCATGCCGAAGGCCATGCAGGACCACGTAGACGAGGTAGCGCCAAGGGCATCCATGGTCGGGCCAGACGACATAGAACACATCGTCGACGCAGTAGAGAAGACACTACGTGGAGAAAAGGCTGTGTACGTCGAAGGGGAGCCCACGGAGAGGACTTGCCTCCCCAGGGTCCGGGCCAACGAGCTCGTACACATAGCCCCGATCTGCAGCGGATGCCTGGGAGACTGCAGCTACTGTATCGTCAAGCACGCCCGGGGCAGGCTCTGCTCCTTCCCGGCTGAGAACATCGTCGACGATGTGCGGAAAGCCGTCGCCGACGGCTGCAGGGAGGTGTGGGTGACGGCAGAGGACACGGCGGCTTATGACCACGGAGGAACCACCCTGCCCATGCTCCTCGACGAGATCACAGGCGTCGAAGGCGAGTTCCGTGTGAGAGTCGGCATGATGACCCCCAACAGCGCGCTGCCTGTCCTCGACGAGCTGATCGAGTCGTATAGAAACAGGAAGGTGTACAAGTTCCTGCACGTCCCGGTCCAATCCGGCAACGACCAGGTCCTCGGGAACATGCGCAGAAGATACACCGTAGAGGAGTTCAGAGAGCTCGTAGCGAGGTTCAGGGCCGCCCACGAGCGTCTCGGGGTGTCGACCGACATAATCTGCGGTTTCCCCGGCGAGACCGAGGAGCAGTTCCAGGACTCGCTCGACCTGATCCGGTGGCTCAGACCGGACGTCCTCAACATCTCCCGCTACTGGGAGCGCCCGGGGACGGAGGCCGCGGCTATGCCGGGAAAGCTCCACGGCAGAGAGACCAAGGCGCGTTCGAGGAGGCTCACCAAGATGTGGAAGGGGCTCTCCGTCGAGACGGGTATGCGTTGGATCGGCTGGGAGGGTGAGATCCTGCTAGACGAGACTGGGCGAGACGGGTCCAAGGTGGGGCGTAACTACGCCTACAAGGCGGTGGCCGTAGACGCCGAAGCTGAGCTAGGGGAGTTCGTCGAGGTCAGGGTGACGGGGGCGGGCGTGGGTTTCCTCGAAGCGGAGATCGCATGATTTATTGCCCCGGCGGGTCGATGATCAACCGTGAACACTATGAGGATAGCGGTTGCATCTTTCAGCCACGAGACCTGCACCTTCTGCCCGAAGCCCACCACGGTGGACGACTTCGAGGCAGGTAAGGTGCTCTACGGCGAAGACGTCATGGATTCTACGAGGGGCATACCCAGCTACATAAACGGCTTCATCAAGGCCGCCGAGGAGGAGGACGACGTGGAGCTCGTCGGCATACTCGCCGCCTCCAGGAGCCGCGGCGGCTCCAGCGGAAGCTGGCTCACCGAGGAGTGCTTCGACAGGTACAGCCTCGGCATAGCAGACGGCCTCAGGGAGGTGGGGGAGCTGGACGGCGTGCTTCTGGCGCTCCACGGAGCCATGGCCGCCACCGGCTACCTCAGACCGGAGGCAGAGATAGTGCGCAGGGCCAGGGCCGCAGTCGGGGACGTACCCATCATGGTGACGCTTGACCTCCACGCTAACGAGGACAGCGAGCTGACCGACGCCGCCGACGCCGTCTTCATCCTCAAGACCTACCCCCACGTGGACTCGGAGGAGATAGGCTACACCGCCGCCAGGTGCATGGTAGACACCATCAGGGGCGGCTTCAAGCCCACCATGGCGATAAGGAAGCCCGGCGTTATGACCCCCAGCGTCTACCAGGGCACAGGCGAGTCCCCGGCCAAGGAGATCATGGACAAGGCGCGGGAGTGGGAACGTAAAGAAGAGAACTGCTACTGCGTCAGCGTGGCCTTCGGGTTCGCGTACGCCGACGTGCCGGACGTCGGAGCCACCGTCATCGCGGTGACCAACGACGACGCGGCCCTCGCAGAGAAGATCGCGGAGGACGTCTCAGGCTACATATGGAGCCTGCGTGAGCCCTTCGCCGGCAAGAAGCTGCCCAAGACCAAGGAGGGGGTGGCGGAGGCCATCGAGCTGGCTAAAGCGGGGAAGACACCCGTCATCATAGCCGACCACAGCGACAGGATGGGCGACAGCACCCACATCCTTAGGGAGCTCATCGAGCAGGATGCGACCGGCTTCTGCGTGGCGACGATAAGCGACGAGGCGGCTATACGGAAAATGAAGTCAGGGGCAAAGGTCGGAGGCAGCGTCGATGTGAAGGTGGGCGGCCACGCCGACTGCTACTCAGGGGAACCAGTCGAGATCAAGGGCACCTTGGAGTACCTCGGCGACTGCAGCTACGTCCTCACGGGCCCTATGAGCAGGGGCGACAAGAGGAGGCTGGGCTTAACCGCGGTGCTGGGCTTCGGCGAGAACAACCACGTCATACTCACCCCCACGCTCCACCAGGTGCTCGACGACGCCATATTCCTCGCGGTGGGTCTGAGCCTCGATGATCTGAACATCGTGGCCATAAAGTCTCGCGTCCACTTCAGGGCCTTCTTCAACGACGCCGCGGGAAGCATCGTCGTGGTCGACGCGCCGGGCCTCGGGCCGGCGGACCTCAGCCAGCACAGCTACAGGAACATACCCAAGGACATCTACCCCATCGGCGAGAAGTGGAAAAAATAAATGTTTTTCTTCACTCTAGAAGGGTGCACCGAACCCGGCTCCGCCTAGGCTGACGCCCAGCAGCATCCCTAACAGGATGAGCACAGCAGTCATGATGACCACGGCGAGGACGGATATCACGACGGCGTTCCCCCAACCAGTCTCGTAGTAGGTCTTCACCAGGTACAGGTAGGCGACGAGCTGGGCCAGAGACCCGACGCCGCCTCCAACGAACTCACCGATGACGACGTTTACCACAGTGCCGAAGATGCCTATCCACACCGCGTCCATGAACCTCGCCTTCTCGCCTCCGACGATCCATTTACCGGCCAGCCAGAGGAACGGCGCCGTCACGATGCTGCCCACCACGACTCCGATGATGACACCGACGATGCTCAAAGAAACACCATTGAATATATAGACACCCAATAATTTAAACAGCTCTCCACCCCCCGACGATTCGGTGATTTTTTCTATCTAGAGACAGACATGCATGTGAGGTATCTGATTGAAGGTAAACGCAGCTAACGGCCTGGTCAGGATTCTGAAGAAGGAGGGGGTCGGGTGGGTCAGCACCTTCCCGACCCACGTCTTTGGGAACGCCTGCGGTGAGGAGGGAGTCAAGAACTTCATGGTGAGGGACGAGCGCTACGCAATCGCCGTGGCGGACGGCTTCAGCAGGGTGAGCGACGGCAAGGCCTTCGGCGTCTGCAGCGTCATGGGCGGAGGGAACGCGGCCGGGACCCAGATGGCGTACGGCGCACTGGCACAGGCATACGAGGACTCCGTGCCCCTGCTGTGCCTGACAGACGGCGTCTCGCCGTCGGTGTACGGCCGCGAGAGGTTCAACATAGAGGACGCGTTCCGGAGCGTGACCAAGTGGCTCGGCTACATAAACAAGGCGGAGAGGGTGCCCGAGTACATGAGGAGGGCCTTCACACAGCTCAAGACGGGCAGGCCGTCCCCCGTGTTGCTGAGCCTCCCGAGGGGCCTCGGCCAGTACGACGAGGAAGAGTTCGCCTACAAGCCCGTCCAGGGCTGGAGGTCCCAGGGCGACCCCGGGGACGTCGAGAAGGCTGTGAAGGCTCTGAGGGCTGCGCGCAGCCCCCTGCTCTGGGTCGGTCAGGGCGTCTTCAGCTCAGACGCGTGCAGGGAGCTCCTGGGGTTCGCGGAGCTGGCTCAGCTCCCCGTGCTGACGACGCTGAAGGCCAAGAGCGCGTTCCCCGATGATCATCCGCTGTCCCTGGGCGTCAGGGGGGAGCCGGCTGAGAGGTTCCTCAGGAAGGCGGACCTGGTGCTGGCCGTGGGCGTGGGGTTCACGCCCAGCCACTTCATGCACGCCATCCCGGACGCGAAGGGCAAGAAGATCATCCAGTGCACGGTGGACGAGTCCGACGTCAACTGCGACTACGCGGTGGACCACGTGGTCCTGGGCGACGCGAAGCTCGTGCTCCGTCAGCTCGCCGCCGAGCTTGAGAGGCAGGGGGCGCCCAAGAAGAACGAGGCTCTGGTCAAGGAGATCGAGGACTCGTGGAGGGTTCTCCACGAGAAGTACGGCCCGTGGATAGAGTCCGGCGAGAGGCCGGTCAACCCGTACAGGGTCTACGCCGAGCTGATGAACGTGCTGGACATGGATAACAGCTTCGTGACCCACGAGTCAGGCAACACGAGGGACCAGCTGAGCACCGTCTACAGGGCCAGGGTGCCTCACGGCTTCCTCGGCTGGGGCAACGTCAGCACCCTCGGCTACGGGCTGGGGGCCGCCATGGGGGCGAAGCTGGCGATGCCCGGGAGGCAGGTGGTCAGCGTCACGGGGGACGCCGGGGTCGGCTACCAGATGGGCAACTGGGAGGCCTTGGCCCGCAACGGGATGGGGGTAACCACGATCCACGTAAACAACGACGGGTTCAGCGGCTACGGCCCTGGGTTCTGGGGGCCCGGCCACAGCCCATACACCTACGAGTTGACTAGCCACGAGGTCCAGAGCAGCGCCAAGGTGGCGGAGGGCCTAGGCATCCAGTCTGAGAGAGTCGAGGACCCGGACGAGTTCGCCGCCGCGCTGAAACGGGCGCTGAAGGCCAACTCAGCCGACAAGCCTGCGCATGTCGAGGTGATATGCTGCAAGCACCCGGTCTACGGGGGCTGGATACGGGAGTAATCCACCCTCTTTTTCTTGGACAACGACTTTAAAGCGACCAGACCCACGACTGCGGTCAACACCACGACGATCGCAGAGTTTACGACGAGGAGCTTAGGGCTATTCGACTGGGTGATGGGCTCGTCTCCGACAACAACCAGGGTGTTGGTTGTCATCATCGGCAGGAACGAGTTGAGCGTCGTCGTGTAGACGCCGCCCCCATGGTAGGCACACGTCTCGCCGTTCACGGCGACCACGGCGTCCGTCACAGGCGCGTTATCCGAGTCGTATGTTAGGGTGTAAGTCACCTTGAATGTCCCAGGCATCAGCTGGGTGACGCTCTCCCTGACGGACACGGTGTCGTACAGTATGCTCCCCTTCTCCGTCGTGAAGCGGCTGAGCCCATGCAGGTCGTCCTCCATGGCCTTGACTTGGTAATCCTTGAATCCGGTATGGTCTATGTACTCTAGTTCATAGCTTCCCTTGAAGGGTGAGCCGTCGTAGGCGTATACACCTATCATGGCAGGCTCCTCCATGTATGATTTCAGGATGCGCGTTATGGGGCTCTCGAGCGTGAACTCCACACGGTCCCAGACCACGGTCAAGTCGTCGGCCTCCACGACGCCTATGTCGTAGAGGCTTCCATGCGCCTCGGCGACCGTGAACGTATAGTCGCCGACGTCCTCCCTCCTGATCGACTCCGCGTTGAGCTCCACCTCCCCCTCCATCAGCGGAGTGCCGTCGTACTCGTAGCATGCGCTGTACTCCACGGTTACCTCCTCGCCGACGTCGACACGCGTGTCCGGGGCCTCGATGTCGACCCTGACCCTGTCCCATACTACCTCGACGGAGTTGGACTCGAAGGTGTCCAGAAACCATTTCCTGTCCATCACCCGCCAGACGGTGACCTCCTCCTTCCCCACGACGTCCTTGCTTGTCGCCGTGAAGGATATGTCCCCCGAGAACTCCGAGTCGTCGTAGGCGTAGCGGGCGGTGCATCTGATGTCCGCTTTCTCGCCGACGTCTATCCTGGTGTCCTCGACCTCCAACTCGACCAGTACCTTGTCGAAGATCACGTCGGCGGTGTCGGCCGTGAACTCCGTTATACCGTTCCTCCAGTCCGTGATCGACTCCACGGCGTACCTGTAGCGGCCCACCTCGTCCTTGACGAGCGTATCGTTGAGCGTGATCTCCCCGAGGAACGGCTTGAGGTCGGACTCATAGTGGGCGAGGTACTCTATCTTGGCCTCTCGCCCAGGGTTGAAACGTTTCCTCGGGTTGTATAGGTCCACCTTCACCTTGTCCCAGATGATTTTGACGGTGTTTGTTTCGAACGCCTTGATCCCGTACTGGGGGTCATCGATGGAGATCACCTTCACGCCTCTTCTGCCTATGTAGTCGAAGTCGTCCGTGTAGTTGAGGTGGGCTGTGCCGGTGAAGGTCTCGTAGTTTGATTCGTAGAAGGCGTAGACTACCATCTCGGGCTCCTCGCCGATGTTGGTTCTCTCGTGTTCAGGTATCAACGTGATCTGTACTTTATCGAAGGTGCATGTCGGTGGGTCTTCCTCGAGCTGCACGGTGTAGGGGTTGCCGTTGTAGCTCACGTAGGAGATCGTCCACTCCTTGATGTACGGGGAGTCGCAGGTGTCCGTGAATATAGCCCAACCATCTAACCAAACCTGTTTACTCATGCTGTCGCCGACGATGTAGACGCTTCCATGGGAGAGTGGCTGCCCGGTGTCGGTCCACTCTAGCCTGAAGCCGACCGTGACCTCTTGGCCCACGTCGACTCGGTCGTCTGAGACGTAGCACTGGGTCACCGTAATGTCGGCGTCTTCTCCGTGCACTACCGCAAAGCCGCCGATCACCGTGAACAGTATCGTTAGGCCTAATGCTAGCACTAGGTATCCATGTCTAGGCATCGTCTACCAGTTGACCGTCGGTTTTATATCGATTAAGTAAGGCTGATACCGAGTATCCAGAGATGCTTTATGCTATATATTAGAGATTCATGAAAACTGTTTTCAGGTATAAAAAGGGGAAGCCTCACCGGCTTCTATGTCAACAACTTTCCTTGTATCTCCAGTAGGCGGTCTACCTCCTCCTCGGTGTTGAAGAAGTGGCACGAGACCCTTATCCCGCCCACGCCAGCCGCGTACCTGTGGGCCACGACTACGTCGTTCTTCTTGAGTTCGTCGTAGACCATCTGGTTCTTCTCGAAGCTCCCCGTGTTGTACGTCACCAATCCGCCGCGTTCACCTGGCTCCTCCGGGGTGTTTACCTTGACCGGCTGCTCCCGCAGCCCGTCTATGAGACGCTGGCTGAGCTCCGCGGTCCTCTTCTCGATGTTCCCGGTGCCCAGCTGGTTGAAGTAGCTGAGGCACGCGTGGAAGCCCCACGTATGCTCCTCGCTGACGCAGCCCCGGCTGTATTTCCGTGCGTCGGGGTAGAGCGCCCCGCTGTAGGACTCGATGTTGTCGTGGTCGGGCTTCTCCCATGGGGCGCCGTCCCTGAACGCCTCCTCGACGTTGCCGTAGTTCATGTAGGTGGGCTGGAACTCGTCGTGGAGGCTCTTCTTGACGTAGAGGACGCCTGTCATGGCCGGGCAGCAGAGCCACTTCTCGCTGCCGAATGTGAGGAAGTCGACGTCCTCGGAGTGCACGTCGACGCCCACGGCTCCCGCCGCCTGGTAGGCGTCGTTGACGACGTAGGCGCCGTGGCTGTGGGCTATCTCGCTTATCTCACTCATGGGGTACCTGACTCCGCTTGTCCACTCTACCTCGCTCATGCTCACAGCACGCGTGTTGTCGTCTATAGCCTTCATGAAGTCGTCTGCGTCGATGACGCCGTCCCTGTGCCTTATCCTCCTGATCTCGACGCCCTGGAACCTGTAGGGCATCCAGACGTAGACGTTGCTCTGGTAGCCTAGGTCGGTGACGACTATGTTCTCGCCCTTCCTAGGCTTCATCATGGAGGCCACGGTGTTGAGGGCCTGGCTCACCCTGTTTACCCAGCAGATCTCGTCGGGGGAGACGTTGAGGAGCTTCGCGGCCTCCGAGGCTGCGTCCGGGGGCTCGACCTGTTCCTCGTTTACCCTGTGTCTCCACCACTCCTGGGTGGCGTCGTGTACACGTTTCAGCGTGGGGCCGTGGGCCGCGCTGTTCATGTAGGCCTTGGAGCTGAGGACGGGAAACTCGGCTCTCACTTTCTCTATGTTGTTGCCTATGTCCATTGAGAATCCTCTTAGGGTATAGTTGTGCGTCTAGGTAGAAATGGTTGACGATTACATTCAGCGGACTTTGGGGATTTACCATATTTTTTATCAGTAAATGGATTTAGTGTGGGGTTCGAACTCTTCTAGAAGTGGAGACAGGGAGCAAAACCACATCCTATGGTTGCTTTCAAAACCTGTAAGAATACTGGGAATGGATACTAAACATATCAATAATGGATGGATCGAGTGCGAGCAATAAATCGTGTTTATTTATTAGCTGTAACTGAATTTATTAGATGGTTCAGATCTGTCCCTCTTGTAAAAAACTAGTATCCGACGAAGACACCGTATGCCCTTACTGCAACAATCTCTTAACCTCAGAGAACAAGATCTGTCCCTTCTGTAAAAAACAGATTACAGATGAGGATACCGTATGCCCTTACTGTAATAATCTCTTAATTTACGAGATTCCGAAACAAATAACGGCTGAAAGAAACAAAGTATTGTTTCCCACTGGCTTTATACTTCTATTTGCCGCAGTTTTATATTCGATATTTCAATCAAGGTTCAATGGTTTAATGCACGGATTATTTATCATCGCCTGGTTAACTGGATTCGCAACCTTTTGTGTATATATCGGTAAGGGAGACAGAGATTTCTGGTGGGGAAAATAAATCCAGCTAAATAGCGAAAGCCGCCTCCAAGAAGCAGGGCTTAACAAGGTCGACGAGTTCGATGACCTGCATCTGAATCGTAAATTCAAATAATGTCCTAGGGAGGTTCGTGGCGGGCCCGGGGGGATTTGAACCCTCGACCCCAGGCTTAGGAGGCCTGTGCT
>CAZQOX010000027.1:0-9971 GCA_964594895.1 uncultured Candidatus Bathyarchaeia archaeon | reverse complement strand
GGAGAGGCCTTCGCCAACCTGGCCCTCGGCATGTTCAACGCCATGACTCCCATCGAGGGAATCGCCGAGAAGGAGGAGTTCACCTTGGAGGCCGAGGGGATGGACATGGAGAGCCTGCTCTTCAACCTCATGGACGAGTTCATCTACCTGAACGACGTCGAGTTCCTGGTTCCGAGAAGGATAGACATACAGGTTGACTTGGATGGTTTCACCGCCAAGGCTCATTGCGTGGGCGAGAGGTTCAGCAGCGAGACCCACGAGGTGGGAATAGCCGTCAAGGCCGTCACATACCACATGATGGAGATAAGACAGGATATGGACGGCTGGAGAGTCCGGATGGTGTTCGACACCTAGAGACCTAGAGTCTCTGCCAGTCCCTCTTGGGCTCTTCTGTATCCCTGTTTCATCAGCCGGACGTTGGCTAAGGCGTGGCAGAACCATGTGCAGCCGGCTCCTCCGGCCGTCTGATCACACCGAGAACAAAATGTTCTAATCTCTTCTCAGGCTGTCAGACTTGGCTTTGAGTGGGCAGTTGGCGTCGCCTTCGCAGAATTTTTCCGCGTGAAGCTCAACCGACTTCACTATGGGATCCATTGTCTCGTGGTTGAGACTATATACCCTCTGCTTGCCTTCCCTCCTCGCTCTCACCAGCTTGCACCGGACGAGGGGCCGCAGGTTGTGGCTCACCATGCTCTGCTCCTGGCCTAGTGCGTCCACGAGCTCCGTTACATTCATGGGTCCCTCGTCGAGCTTCTCGATTATGGCTAGCCGCGTCGGGTTGGCCAACGTGGAAAAGAAGCCGTAGCAAAGGTTTGTGAGCCCCATCTTCACGTCAGACACCTTACCTGAAACAATTCTCATATGAGAAATATTTCATTAGAATATAAGGGTTGCGGATAAGCCCCCTCTAAAAAAGGGGGTCTCCAACTAATCTCTGAACGGGCAGTTACCGGCGGCGTTACAGTACTTCTCGTGGTTCTCGACGATACCGAAGATCGCATTCACTGTATCCTCGTTCAGCGAGACGTATTTCTCCTTGCCCCGCCTATCGGAGAACACGAGGCTACACTGCTCAAGTATCTTCAGGTTGTGACTCACCATGCTCTGCTCCTGCTCAAGCTCCGAGGCAAGCCCCGTGACGTTCATCTCTCCCTTAGAAAGCTTCTCAAGGATCGCTAGTCTAGTCGGGTTCGCCAGAGTAGAGAAGAACCCATAACATACATCACTCAAACCTCTTTTCATATATATGAACCCCTTACACGCGGGTCTAACCATTTTATTATCTTTAATGAATATAAAAGGAAAATGGTGTTAAAATTAAATGAAAGTTGAGGAAAACTAGATGTATAGCTTGTTCATGCTACCGTCGATGGCCTTCAAGCCGTTCATGTAAGGCTGCAGAGCCTCTGGCACTTTAACGGTCCCATCCTCCCGCTGATACTGCTCTATGACGGCGATCATTGTCCGGCTCGTCGCCATGGCTGTGTTGTTCAGGGTGTGGACGAAGCCTTCGGGGGGCGCCCCCTCCTTGAGGCGGTACTTTACGTTGAGGCGGCGGGCCTGGTAGTCGGTGCAGTTGCTGTTGGACCCGATCTCCCGGAACTCGCCGTCAGCCATCCAGAACTCTGTGTCATACTTCTTCGCCGCGATTATCCCTATGTCTCCCGTGCAGACGTTGACGACCCTGTAGTGGAGGCCCAGCCCCTGGTAGAGCTCCTCGCAGTTCCTCTGAAGCTCCTCGTGGAGCTCCCAGCTCTGCTCGGGAAGCGAGAAGATGAACTGCTCGACTTTGTGGAACTGGTGCACCCTGAAGAGGCCTCTGGTGTACTTGCCGTGGGCGCCCACCTCCCGTCTGAAGCAGGGGCTTACACCGCACAGCCTGATGGGCAGGTCCTCGGCGAGCAGCGTCTCGTCCTGGAGCATGGCCGCCATGGCGTGCTCGCTGGTGGCTATCAGGTAGAGGTCCTCGTCCTCCACCTTGTACATGACGGATTCGAAGTCGGCGAGGTCCGTGACGCCCTCGTAGGCGGCGCGCTTGATCATGTACGGGGGCACGATGAGGCTGTACCCCTTCTTGATCAGGTGGTTGATCGCGTACCGCTGTATCGCCTGGTCTAGGAGCGCCAGCTCGTTCCTGAGGTAGTAGAAGCCAGACCCGGCCGCCTTGGCGCCTCTCTCGAAGTCGCCGACGCCCAGGGAGGTGACTATCTCCGCGTGGCTCTTGGGCTCGAAACCGAAGTCCGGCTTCTCGCCCCACCGCTTGACCTCGACGTTGTCGTGCTCGTCCTCGCCGTAGGGCACAGACTCGTGGAGCATGTTGGGCAGCCGCATCAGTCCGTCGCGGAGCCTTTCCTGGCTCTCGCTCATCTGAGACTCTGACACACGTAGAAGGGAGGGTATCTCCGAGGCCTCCTTCCTGAGGCTTGAGGCGTCGCCGCCCCCCTTCATCACCTTACCGATCTCGCTGGATATCTGGTTCCTCCTCCGGCGTAGATCGTTGACCCTCTGCGTGAGCTCCCGCCACTTCCTGTCCGTCTCTATGACGTGGTCTAGGAGCTCAAGCTTCTCGGGGTCGTGTCTCCTGGCTAGGTTCTCCCGCACCTTCTCGGGCTGTTCTCTGATGAGCTTTATGTCCTGCATCCGTAGCCACGCACCCAAGGTGTACGCGGTTCCCTCTTTTAGAAGTTATGTGTGAGGCGGCGCCTACGATGGGATGGCCACGATGGTGGTTCTCGTGTTCGTGTATTGCAGCTCGGTCCCTATCTTTTGGTTCATGTCGTTCTCCAAGCCCTCCTCAGACTCGTAGACGACGACCAGATCATCGTCGACGCCTCAGGAGCCCCCACATGCGGAGGGTCAGATCGAACCTCTCCGATGAAGCCAGTGGCTCCATCACGGCTCATCTATCATCCTCTTTATTTAATTATGATTCCGCGGCGCGGACCATCCACTTTCACTACACCCCGTCTTCCAATCCGGTGCGTTCCGTTTAAAACCCTGTCAAACGGTTGGTCTTGGTGACAGGCTTTGTCGACGTATAAGATGGGCGCCTTCGAGGCTCTGGAGTGGGCGTGGAACCTCCTCCGCGCCCAGAGGGTTACAGGCGACGTTGAGAATGCCACGAACCTCATACAGGAGATGCTCTTCACCCTAGGCAGCGGCAGCCACGTTGACTTCCAGGAGAAGACTAGTCTGCTGAAGGGACCCCAGCAGGGTTAACGACTTAAGCCGCCCCATCTATTATCTTTGAACCAATTTGATTGAAGGTGGCGGTCCATCAGAGGCCGTGGGGAGGCTCTGAGTTGAGGGTCCGGCGGCTGAGCCTCGTGGAGGGGTCCAGGCAGGCTGTGGGGCTCACGGTAGTCATCGACGTGTTCAGGGCCTTCACGACGGCGGCCTACGTCATGGGGAACGGGGCGGAGCGTATACACCCTGTGGGGAGCCTGGACGAGGCGTTCAGGCTCAGGGAGCTCCACCCGGACTGGTTGTTAATGGGCGAGCGCGGCGGCAGGAGGGTGCCTGGCTTCGACTACGGGAACAGCCCTTACGAGGTCATGGACGTGGACTTCAGCGGACGCACGGTGGTCCAGACGACGAGCGCGGGCACCCAGGGCATCGTCAACGCCGTCGGGGCGGAGGAGATACTGCTGGGCAGCTTCGTGATGGCGGACGCCATCGTCGAGTACATTCAGAGGAAGGACCCTGAGACCGTCAGCCTCGTCGCGATGGGCTGGGGCGGAAGGGTGAAGAGCCCAGAGGACGAGTCCCTCGCCGAGTACATAGAGAAGAGGCTCAGCGGCATCGAACCCGGCTTCGCCTCCATGAGGCAGAGGATCAGGGAGCACCCGCAGGGCGCCAAGTTCTTCGACCCCGAGCAGCCCGAGTTTGTGGAAGGCGACTTCCACTGCGCCATGGACCTCAACAGGTTCGGGTTCTGCCTCAGGGTCGTACCCGGGGACCCACCCAGCGTGGAGAAGGCGTGAACCGGCAGCTTATTTTCCCGGTTTCCACTCTTCAATGCATGAGATGAAGGTCTCAGAGATCATGATCCGGGAGCCGGTGATGGTGGACCCGGACGCCCCGTGTGGGCGGCTGTCGAAGCTCATGCGTAACAAGGGCATCGGCTCCGTCGTTGTGGTGAAGGACGGTTTCCCTGTCGGCGTCGTTACCGAACGCGACCTCGTCCACAGGGTCTTGGCGGAGGGCAGAGACCCCGACAAATGCGACGCCGATCAGGTCTGCACCAAGCCCGTGGTGGCCATCAGCATCTACGCCGACGTCGACATGGCCGTGGACATGATGAACGAGTACGGCATCCGCCGGCTGGTGGTCGTTGACCAAAAAGACAAGGTTGTGGGGATACTCACCACAGACGACATAGCCAAGAACCTGAGGAGCATGTCGGAGGAGCTCGCCGTCAAGTACATGGTGTTGTCACGCAGAAAACGCTGACCACGCACATTTTTCACTTGGACTCGATGGCGTCGAAGACGACGCCCGACGGGTCCTTGAAGCACAGGCTTTTCTGGTGCTCGAAGACGATCTCGCAGCCTCCCTCCAGTAGCCGGCGCTTCGCGGCGGTCAGGCAATCGACCGTGAAGCTGGGCACGGGAGGATGAGTCACCCCCTCCACGATGTAAAGGGTCAGGCGTCCTGCGTCGTAGACGGCTAGCCCCGCGTCTGTCTCCACGAGTTTGAGCCCAAGGGTCTCTTCGTAGAATTTCCTCGATTTTTCGGGGTTTTCCACGCCTATCGCAACGTCGCGGTTGGCCGTAAACCTCATGAGAACTGTATCCTGTTCGCGATTTATATGGTGTGCTTGACTAGTAACAAGTCTTTTTTAGGGAGTATTTTGGTAAAATCCTATATTGGACCATATATACTAGATAGTGTTCTTGGGTGAACAAACGTGGTAGAGTTCTGTGACCGTTGTGGCAGCTTCATGAAAGCCGGCGTCAAGGGCTACGAGTGCCCTCGATGCGGGTGGACGAAGTCGGTCCAGGTCATAGAGGTCAAGGCGGGCCCCGCCGGCGAGGCCGAGCCTGTGTACGTCATGAGCGGCATCGAGAGCGCCATAGTCGTACAGCGGACGTGCCCCGAGTGCGGCAACCTCGAGGCATACCGCAACATCACCGTCGCCCTGGGGGAGCACGCCGGCGTGAGCAGCGACCGCAGCGTCGAGAAGTTCAGGTGCACCAAGTGCGGGCACACCTGGGTGGTCGGGTAGCTACCTCCTGTTGACCTGCACGTTTATCGGTATGCCCTGCTCGATGCTCTCGCTGACGATGCAGAACTCCTCGAAGAGGCCCAGGCAGCGCTCGTACTGTGAGCCGTACTCTTCGCCTACCTCTGGGCTGATCTCGACGTTGATCTCGGCTATGCGCCACCTTCCCTTGTCGTTGCGCCTCATGACGCCGTCCACCCTGGTCTCGATGTTCCCCACCTCGGCCCTGGCCTTCTGGAGGCAGAACAGCAGGCTCGCCGTCAGGCAGTTGCCCATGGCCGCGGCCAGCACCTGACCGGCGTTGGGGCCGCCACCCTCTCCCACGGGCTCAGGCTCGTCCATGTACAGCGACCCGACGCCCTCAAGACCGAAATCCACCTCGAACCTGAATCCTTCCTGCCTCCTCATGGAGACACTGAAGCTACGTTCTTCGCTCAATTGAATCCATTATGCATGCGGGACGCCGAATATAAGGCTAAGATAGTCCCACCTCGGTGGGGGCTCCTCAGTGTGCTCAACCTCGTACCTAGGTTCGCTCAAGTACCAGCAGCCGAACGTCAACGGCCATGGTCTGATCTCCATGCGACCATCAACCTTCCCCGAGCAGCATGGATGTGTATAGGTTCCCGGCCGCCATGTCCACGAGGGAAACAATAAAGCCCAGCGGACCCGGTTTAAAGCCATGTCAACCATGCGCCTAAAAGACAAGGAGATAAAGGAGAAGGCGGTACTGGAGGAGATACTCAGGGAGAACCAGGTGGGCAGGCTGGGCACGGCCGTCGACGGCCGCCCCTACGTCGTCCCCATGAACTTCGTCTACACCAACGACAGGATAATCCTCCACACCCACAGAGACGGCAAGAAGGTCAAGGACATCCAGCGGAACCCCCGCGTCTGCTTCGAGGTCGACGGCGGCGAGATCGTCGAAGGCGACGACCCCTGCAACTACAGCTGGACCTACAGGAGCGTCATCGCCAGCGGCACCGCCACCCTCGTCGAGGACCCCGAGGAGAAGCTCAAGGCGCTACGCCTCATCAGCGACAAATACGCCTTCGGCAAAGGCAGAAGGCTGAACCTCGAAAAGGTAAACACCTTCAAGGACCTTCTCGTCATCGAGATCAATGTCGACGAGATGACGGGGAAGAAGAGCCCCGCCTAAATCCGGCTCGAACCTAACCCCCTCCCCCCTAAAAAACGCTTATTCCTATTTACATGGAATTAGACTGCCCTGAAAAAACGTTAATGCGTGTTACCCACTTTGATACAGGAAAACCACTTACGTACTCTGTCTCAGAACACGAAAACCCATAATTTTCTCCGCATATGAACGGGTAACCAGTAAAAAGGACACAGAAAATTTTTTTTCCGTTTATAACAAGCCACCTATGATAATAATATTTAAGTAGCTACCACTATTCAGGTAACAACGCGCCAGCATAGGGAAGATAAAAACTTCAGTCGGAGGGTTAAAAGCCTCCAACGCTCAGGACAACATACTGATCTGACTGGAAAATTCTTAACTACCTAAAATACAGCCTCTGTGACAAGGTGATCTGTTGACTTCTGCCCTACACGGCGTCAGGATAGTCGATCTGACCCAGCACCTCGCGGGCCCCTTCTGCACCATGCTCCTCGCGGACATGGGGGCCGAGGTCGTCAAGGTGGAGCCGCCGTGGGGCGACGCCTCCCGATCGTCCCCCCAGTACCCCACGGTGGAGGGGCAGAACGCCTATTACATGTTCGTCAACCGCAACAAACGGAGCGTCGTGCTGGACCTCAAATCCGAGAAGGGCGTCGAGGTGCTCAAGGAGCTCGTCAGGACCTCTGACGTCGTGGTCGAGAACTTCAGGCCCGGCGTCATGGAAAGGCTCGGCATAGGGTACGAGGACCTCAAGAAGATCAACGCCGGCATCGTCTACGCCTCCATCTCGGGCTTCGGGCAGGACGGCCCCTACGTCAGGAGGCCGTCCTTCGACATCATCGCCCAGGCCATGAGCGGGTGGATGTGGCTCAACAGCCGCGAGCCCCGGGGTCTGAACAGCCAGGCACCCATGGAGCCTTCCTGTCTTGCGGGGAGCCCTGGGGACACCGTCCCCGGCCTATTCTGCGCCCTAGGCGTCCTCGCGGCCCTCCGGCACAGAGACGAGACGGGCCAGGGCCAGAGGATCGACGTAGCCCAGACTGACGCCCTCATGACCGTCTCGGGGCTGGCTCTAACACGGACCCTTTACAGCGACGGCAACGCCGACGAGCGAGCCCGCAGGCCCCCAGCCCGCATCCACGGAGTCTACGAGACGAAGGACGGGTACGTGGCGGTCCGTGTAGTCGGGGAGAAGACGGTGAACGCCGTGGCCGAGACCATCGGCGTCGAGCCCAGCGAAGTCACTCCATCATCTGGGACCCTGAGGAAATGGTTCAAGGAGAGGAAGAGAAGCGAGGTGACCGGCCTCCTCGCGGAGAAGGTTCCCTGCGCCCCCGTCCTCACAGAAGAGGAGCTCATCGACGACCCCAACGTCGAGGCGCGTGGGATGATCGTGGAGAGGCAGCACCCTCTGGGGTTCACATATCGGACCGTCGCAACCGGAGTCAAGTTCTCCGATACTCCCGTATCGATCGACGCCCTGCCTCCCATGCTGGGAGCCGACACCGTCGAGGTGCTCCGCAGCCTCGGGTATGGCGACGACGAGATCCAGACACTCATAGACGATGGCGCAGTGGGCACGGCATAAGGCTCCAGCGGCAGGCAATAAGATAAATGCGTTTCAATCCCATCTTCTCTTTATGGTCTCAACCTTGTCCCACAACACAGTCATCAAGAGGCTCGTCAGACGCTCCTCCCTCATCTTCCCCGTGAACGTCAGCCGATTCGTGGAGAAGGCGTACACCAGGGGCGCTGACTGCATAGTTATGGACCTCGAGGACTCGGTCCCCGCGGACAAGAAGGAGGAAGCCAGAGCCCAGGTAAAGGAATCCATACCCGTCGTGGGGAAGGGAGGCGGAGACGTCGCCGTCCGAGTAAACCGCCCCCTAAGCCAGGCGACCCTGGACCTGGAGGCCTCCGTGTGGCCCGGCCTCACCTGCGTCTCCCTGCCCAAGGTCGAGTCGGCGGAAGAAGTACAGATCAGGGCCGACATCATCACGGATATAGAACGAAGGAGAGGCATCGAGGCAGGGACCGTGCAGATAGCCGTCGCCGTGGAGACCGCCCTCGGCGTCGTCAAGGCCTACGAGATAGCGTCCGCCAGCCCGAGGACGGTGTCCATCGGCGTCGGCGCCGAGGACCTGACCCAGGAGATGGGGGTCCAGACGTCGGCGGAGGGGCGGGAGCTCTGGTACGCCCGGTCCAAGGTGCTGGTGGACGCCTACGCCGCCGGGGTCCAGCCCATGGGGCTCGTCGGCGTCGAGCTGTTCACCTGGAGGGAGCCCGAGAAGGCCTACGCCGCCGCCGTCGACTCCCGGAGGCTGGGCTACAAGGGGGCTCAGTCCATCCACCCGGCGCCCATCCCGTACCTCAACGAAGGCTTCTCGGTGCCTACGGAGGAGGCGGAGCAGATGAGGAGGGCCCTAGAAGCTTTCGAGGAGGGGCTGAAGGAGGGGACTGCGTCGGTGAACGTGGAAGGCAGGATGATCGACATCGCATCGGCGGAGAGGTGCAGGCGGATACTGGATCGGGTGGACGCCATCGCAGCTATGGACCGCAGGAAGGAGGAGGCCGTGAAAGACACCGACTCCGTGGAGGAAAGACTCAGAGCCGCCATCGAACAAACCTAGAGACATAAAAAAAGTTGTAATCGCTACCCTGAAGCTGGGCTCCAGGGAGGAATCACCCAGGGCCTCTCCTCGCCCCTGAGATACGCCTTCAATGGTGTCTTGTACGGGAACAGTGCCGCGGGTCCCCCCGTGTGAAGATAGACGACGACGTCTTCAGGCTTGAAGAACTTCCTTCTGCAGAGGTCGATGAGGCACGCCATGGAGGACGCCGTGTATACGGGGTCCAGCATCAGCCCCTCCGTCTCAGCCACCAGCTTCACCGCCTCCATCTTCCCGTCCGTCACGTAGCCGTAGCCATCGCCGGCGTACTCGTCGTACACGGCGATGTCGCCCGGCGCGAGGTCGATGCTCAACTCAAGCAGCTCGGCGGCCTCCCCTACGAGGCTGGACACCTTCTCGATCTGGCTCTCACTCGTCTTGCCCCCGGTGGTGACGCCCAGCACCTTTATGCCGGTGCTGAAAATCTTCGCGCCCAGGACGAGGCCGGCCTGTGTGCCGCCGGAGCCCGAGGCGTGTACGAGGTAGTCGATGTCGATGCCCAGGTCCACCGCCTGAGACGTCAGCTCGAGGATCGTGTTGACGTAACCCATCACGCCTGAAGGCGTGGAGCCGGTGGCGCGCAAGAGGTAGGGTCTGTGCCCCGCAGCCTTCAGCTCATCCATGGTCTCCTCGATCACCTTCTGCGTGTTCTCGGGCCTCGCCACCTTTATCTCGGCGCCCATCAGGTGGTGCAGAAGGTTGTTGCCGTCGATGTCCTCGGGCTCGTATCCGTCCCTGGGCCCGGACTTGACTAGGACCACCTTCATGCCTAGCTTGCGGGCGGCGGCGGCCGCCTGTGTACACCAGTTAGAGTGGAACCCTGCGCCTGTCACGATGTAGTCAGCGTCCTGGCTCATCGCGTCCGCCATGAGGTACTCCAGTTTCCTGGTCTTGTTGCCTCCGAAAGCCAGGCCCGTCATGTCGTCGCGCTTCACGA
>CAZQOX010000026.1:0-9985 GCA_964594895.1 uncultured Candidatus Bathyarchaeia archaeon | reverse complement strand
CTATGTAGGTGATGGTCTTCCCCATGGCCTCGAGGATGGGCCTGCACTCGTCGAAGACTTTCTTCTTGCCTCCCACCATTATGCTGAGGGTGCCGTTGCTGGCTCCTATGACGCCGCCGCTCACGGGGGCGTCCAGCATCTCGACGCCCTTCTCGGCGAGCGTGGCCGCGATCCCCCGGGTCGCTATGGGGCTGATGGTGCTCATGTCGATGAAGACGTCGCCCTTCTTGGCGCCGTGGATGGCGCCGCTAGGGCCCAGGAGCACCTCCTCGACGTCTGGGCTGTCGGTTACTATGGTGACGACGACGTCCGAGTTCTCGGCGACATCCCTGGGGCTCCCCGCGGCTTTGGCCCCCGCCTCGACCAGGGGCTTCATCTTGCTCGCGGTCCTGTTCCAGACTGTGACCTGGTACCCCGCCTTCACCAGGTTCTTAGACATGCCCGTGCCCATGAGGCCCAGGCCTATGAATCCTATCCTCTTCATACATCAGAAATGGGCGTGTGGGCTCTAAACAGTTTCGTTTAACCCAGAACGGCTTTCTTCATCTCGTATATGAGGTAGTTGCCGAAGAGCCCCGCCGCGGCGAACGCTATGCCGAGGAGCAGCCTCCCGTTGGCTTTCTGCTGGTCGTACGCGATCTGGGTGCTCCTGTAGGCCAGCCAGAGCCCTAGGAACATGGCTGCGTTGGTTAGGAACACGAATATGCTCTCGTAGACGGTCTGGTAGGACAAGCGTGGGTCGAGCGTGATCACCATGTTCCGGTAGGTTATGTAGGGAGGCGGGTTCTCGAGTATGTTGTAGAATCCACCGCTGATGACGAAGAGGCAGAAAAGCACGGAGGCCCACGCGATCACGCTGGAAGGGATGGTGAACCTGGTGATCCTGCGCCCCCTGCCTTTCTTCTTGGCAGAGCGTTTCCTCGAAGACATGTGTTCCTCCAGCGGAAGAGAGTGGCGGCTCATAATTTAACCTTTTTCTGCGTCAGTAAAAGACGAAGTTTATAAAGCGAGGGTCGTTCAACTCCGTGGAAGGGGGTAAGGCGTGCCACAGAGGGTTGTCTGCAAAGCGTGCGGCGAGGTACTGTACGAGGGGGATCTCCTCAGATCGCCGCAGGACGTCATCAAGAAGTTCGAAGGCAAGTGCCCTAAATGCGGCAATGATCTGGGGTTCGACGGCGAGTCCGTAGGGGTGAAGCCCTGCACGAGCTAGACCCGGCCAGAAGAATATAGTTTTAACTTGGTTCCACGTGATATAGACCGGTAATTCAGTTGGAGCTTAAGAAGACTCATCTATACAGCTACCACGCCGAGCACGGCAACATCGTGGACTTCGGCGGATACGCGATGCCCGTCTGGTACGAGGGCATCCAGGTCGAGCATAAAGCCGTGAGGGACGGCTGCGGCGTCTTCGACACCAGCCACATGGGCAGGACGTGGGCCGAGGGGCCGGACGCAGAGAGGTTCATGAACTACGTGGTGACCAACGACGTCTCCAGGCTTGAGCCCTACGGCGGCCTCTACAGCGTCATGTGTAAGCCCGACGGCGGCATAGTCGACGACCTGATAACGTACAAGTTCACCCCAGAGAGGTTCCTCGTCGTCTACAACGCGAGCAACCGCGACAAGGACTACAAATGGCTGAAGAAGAACAGCAAGGACTTCGACGTGAAGCTCACAGACGTCAGCGACGAGGTGGCCATGATAGCGGTCCAGGGCCCCAAGGCCGTGGAGACCCTCCAGAGTATCACGGAGGAGAAGCTCGACGAGGTAAGCAGGTTCAACATCGCGAATATCACCGTCAGCGGCTACAAGATAATGGCTGCCAGGACCGGGTACACCGGCGAGGACGGCTTCGAGATGTTCGTGCTGGGCTGTCCGCTGGACAAGCCCGACAAGGCGCTTAAGATATGGGGCGACCTGCTGGAGGCAGGCGCGGTGCCTTGCGGACTCGGGGCGAGGGACAGCCTCCGCCTGGAGGCCGGGCTCTGGCTCTACGGAAACGACATAGACGAGACCACCAACCCCATCGAGGCGGGGCTCCGCTGGACTGTGAAGCTCAAGAAGCCGAGCTACTTCGTCGGGCGGCGCGCCATCCAGCAGATAAGGGAGGAGGGCGTCAAGAGGAGGCTGGTCGGCCTCATGATGGAGGACAGGGGCATCCCGCGGCACGGCTACGAGGTGCTCAACGCTGAGGAGCAGGTGATCGGAGAGGTGACGAGCGGAGGCTTCAGCCCCACGCTGGGGGTGGGCATAGCCCTGGCGTACGTGCCCAACGAGTACAGGGAGCTGGGCACCGAGGTCTACATAAGGATACGGAGCAGGCTGGCGAAGGGAAAAGTTGTTAAGCATCGACCCTTCTATGATGAAGCCGTATACGGTTGGAAGAGGGATAAGAAGTGACAGACGAGTATAAGGTTGAGGAAGGAATCTACTACACGAAGGAGCACGAGTGGGCCAAGGTGCTCGGCGACGGCAAAGTCGCCGTGGGCGTCGACGACTACGCCCAGAGCCAGCTCCACGAGATAGTGTACGTGGAGCTCCCCGAGGCGGACGCCGAGGTGGCGCAGGGCGGGGCCCTGGGCGCCGTCGAGAGCGTCAAGGCCGTGAGCGACGTATACGCCCCGGTGGGAGGCAAGGTGGTGGAGGTCAACGAGGAGCTGCTGGACAGCCCCGAGCTGATAAACGACGACCCATACGGGGAGGGCTGGATAGCCAGGATAGAGCCAAGCGGCCTGGAAGCCGACCTTGCGAAGCTGATGGACGCCGAGAAGTACAAAGCCTTCCTAGCCACACTGTAGTTTCCCCCTTAACCTTTTTGCGGGGGTTCCCAAGTGGCCAAAGGGGTCAGGTTCAGGTCCTGATGGACTAGTCCTCCGTGGGTTCGAATCCCACCCCCCGCACCATTCGACATGTAACGGCGTCTGGGTATCCCATCCCTGCTCCTAATGTTTCATAAATAATAGCCTACGCGAATGTATAACGTACTTATTTAGCTAGATACTAATATTCAGATAATACTATATCTTCATGGATCGATCTGGCCAAAGAATCTATATAGATAGCAACATAATCCTGAATTTCATTTACGAAATACCAGATAGACCCGATTTGGTAGATTCATCGATTAGACTATTAGAAAACGTTACCGAGTGTAAGTACTACCTTGTAGCGTCTGATGCGTTAATTCGGGAGATAAAGAAAGTAACAAAATGGAGCGAAGAAAAAATAAGAGAAAATATTTTCCGACCATATGAAATCGTCAACAAAATTGAATGGGTGAAACTAACTAGAATAATAGCGGAAGAGGCTGTATATTTATCTAGTATCTATGGGATTCATTCAAAAGACGCTATCCATGCAGCGATGGCATCAACGCATGGTTGTCGGCTCATAACATTCGATAATGACTTGAAACGTGCTTCAAAGAAAGCAGGCATAGATGTGCATGACCCGAGAAACATGCTTTAAGAATCAGTATCTTCTATAACGGCTTCCCATATCTCGTCTTTTGATATTTCAGGGCGCTTTCCCGGAATCATACCGACTTGACTGCGAATTAATAATCTAGCGGCGTCTCTTAAAGCCTCAGTCCTATTTGCATACATGCCGTCTTCAACTAGCTTTTCGATGTTGTCAAGAATCTTCTCGGGCATCCGTATGCTGATGTTTTTCAACGAGGTCACGTATTACGAGCGTAATACAAGTATAAGAATATTATGTGATACCATCAAAATTCGGCGGTTCTTATCCTAATTTCCTTAAGAATCTCTTCATGCCCATGCTAGGATGTCTTATGAGATACGACCCTTTTATGCGATTTAATAAGTACATTCATGTCGTTCTAGATGATTTATTACATCAACTCGTTCCCCACTCGCGTCGCTCGGTGATGGTTGAACCGCGAATTTACATATGCATCGTCGCCGTTAGCCTATAGGGAGAGCATGCGATCCGAATCGAATAACGTGTTCAACGTCGGTGACTTCGAGTGCCACATGCTGTACGACGGCGCCCGAAGCGTGGGGGCCATGACAGACGACCCAGCGGAGAGGTTCATCTTCGGCGACGCGCCGGAGCAGGAGCTCCGCAGATGCCTATTAGCCTACGGCGGGTTCAGCTCATCCACCGTATTACCGTTCAACTACCTCCTCGTACACGACGGCGACCACTACACCCTCGTCGACGCCGGCTGCGGCGACAGAGCCGAGAACGAGAAGCACCCCCACGAGCCCGCCGGGCTGCTGACGAGGAGCCTCTCAGACGCAGGCGTGAGTTCCCGGGACGTAGAGACCGTCATCATATCCCATGGGCACTGGGATCACTTCGGCGGAGTCGTATCGGGCGGAGAGGCCGCGTATCCAAACGCCGAGTTCGTGATGAGCAGGAGGGAAGCCGAGCACATACGGGGCGTGGTTAAAGGCTGGGCACTGGACTACCTGAGCCTGATAGAGGACAGGGTCAGGTTGGTGGATGACGTGGCGACCATAGCCAACGGCATAACCGTCAAGCCTGCTCCGGGTCACACGCCCGGCATGGTGGTCGTGGAGGTGTCCTCGGGCGGCGAGACCCTGCTCTACACCTCTGACATAATCATCCATCAGGCCCACGTCGAGCACACGGACTGGATCCCATCGTTCGAGTATGACTCCAAGGTCGCTGCGGCCAGCAGGGCGAGGCTGGTCGAGGAGTCGCATAGACGAGACATGCTTCTCTTCGTCCCCCACATTCCGGGCGTCTTGGGCCGAGTCGAGCGCTCTCAGGCAGGATACAGGTGGGTCGACGCGCCTCATTGATCTTCGGCTGCGGGTCGCCCTCGAAGAAAAACAGATATCGACCCCGCTCACAACTACATCCTTTTAAAGTAAGAAAGTAAGAATGAATACGGTGGTGTCATGACGGAACAAGAAGAGCCCGACATCGTCGTGGTCAGCAGCAAGGGCCAGGTGGTGATACCAATCGCCATAAGGAAGAAGCTGAGAATCGGCCCCAAGACCAAGCTGCTCGTCTACGGCCACGGCGACGGGTTGATAATGAAGAAGATCAAGGTGCCGGACTCCGCCGAAGAGCTTGAAGAACTATACGAGAAGATCGACGCAAGAATCGCCAGCTACGGAGAGCTCTCGGAGAAAGAGATAGATGAGATAATACAGAAGCACAGAAAACACAGGGCTCGATGAGCGGGTTTCATGTTCAAGGTCGTCCTGGATACCAACGTCCTTGTCTCAGCCTTGATAAGAACAGGCAAGCCTAGAGCGTTGCTCTTCGAGATAGTGAGAGGAAACCTCCAGCTTATTCTCTCCAGAGACATACTTGAGGAACTCACAGAGGTTGCGGCAGACGATAAGATAAGGAAATACGTCGAGGAGGAGGACGTGAGAAAATTCCTGAGGCTCATCGGCAGCACAGCTAAGATAGTTACTGTAAAATCGAGGTTCAAAGCTGTGAAGGATGACCCCAGCGACGACCTTTTCCTGAGAACAGCGTACGATGGAGGGGCTGACTACATCGTCTCAGGAGACAAGCATCTTCTTTCGTTGAACGAGTTCAGGGGGATCAAGATTCTAACCGTGAACGAGATTCTAGACCTATTATGATGACGCGAGAAAACGCCGCTCTCAACATCAGGCCTGAATCTCACAGAATCTGACAGAACAAGTTTACGCTATGGAGCTAGTCCCGGCGCTTCACGATGTGACATCTTCATCTCCCATCATACGTTTTTCTCGGACTTTTTCTCCAAACAGTCTTTAAATCATGTCCCGAGGCCCTTGTGAGTTGCCTCAAGCCTATTACATGTAAATCGGTGTTCGATCCCTACTTGCAGCCCATTGAATATAGGGGAGGGAAGTTAGCGGGAGATACTTCCACAGAGGACGGGGTTCGAATCCCCCCGCACCAAAACAATTATCCTTATTTACTATTTGACGGAGGTATTCGGCAGACTCTACTTATGTTCGCTATCAGCGAACATTTATATAATGTGGCGAACCCGGCACCCATTATCTAGCCATTGCACCCACGATTAAGAAATCTTGATATCTTTACACCGTACGCCAAAGACAGGCTTCCTTCTCATGCTCACATTCATGGATGTATGCCAACTGGGTAGTGGCATCGATGCCCGGCATTTATTACTGAATGATCATACACTATATCGTGGGTAAGCGATGAAGGTTTTAATCGTCTACGACTCTGTGCATGGAAACACCGGGCGGAAGAGATTGTTAAGCAATTAAGATAATTCAACGGTACATGCATTAAGTCATATCCATAAAGCGGATGGTTCGGGTAACATCCCCACCGCTAGTGAAATGAAATAGATTAAAGATATTAACCGCGGTTTTTCTTCATTTAACTGTGAACCATATGTCTAAGCCATACGGCCATGTAAGGTTCCGGTGGTGGGACACCGTGGACCTGGAGAAAGTCTCCGAGGAGCTCGGGAAGGGCTACGAGGTCAAGAAGGTCGAGCACACCCTGGACCCGTCGTCGCTCTACAAGGAAGATAGACGGGAGATCGTGGTGAAGGCGGACACCCTCAAGGCCAGCCTCTCGCTGTTCCGCGTCGTCCTCAACCAGGAGAAGCCTGCGCCGTTCACGGCGAAAGACTCTCAGCTTAGGAAGAGGATGCGTGAGCTCTACCCCCACGACAGGCCGACGCCGTTTCCCTGGTCGTTCAACCCGGAGCCCAAGTTCGCAGAGAAAAACGATTGACAGTAGACATCCATCTATTTTTTCATGACTAACCGTTCTTCGACATCCACACTGGGTGTTATGATCGTTCGAAAACCGTGGAGTTGAGAAGCTAGACTTTTGACGCGGTCGTCATCGCGGTCAATAGTTAAATCTTTTGAACGCAACATGGTTGGATGCGTGATAGCTTGGATCGGCGTAGACGGAGGTTTCTAGCGAAGGCATCCGTCATGGCTCTGCTGGTCGCCGTGATCGTCTCGCTCTACGCCACGATGATGGTCTCCTCGGTGGACCACGTCGAGATCGATGGGCGGGTCACCGAGGAGGGGACCGGGGCGCCGGTGATGGGCGCCAATGTGGAGATATACAGCATGCGAACGGGGCGGCGGTACTCGTCCGGGTGGGACAAGATACATGAGTTGACCACGGACTCGTCCGGCGGGTTCGCCGTCAGTCTGGAGGCGAACGTCCAGCACAGGATCGTCGTCTACCACGAGGAGGGGGAAAGGGTCGACTACGTGCCCTACGGCGATCAACTGGACCTCGACGCGGGTGAGGCGAGTCTCGACGTGGAGCTGCGGAGGTGCGCCGAGGTCGAGGTGAAGGGGCTGGCCTACTTCGTGGAGACGACGTCGATACCGTCGACGTCTCTGAGGGTGGTCGACTACGGGTCCGGCGAGACAATCCTCTCCGGGGGCATGTCTCTCACATATGGCACCCTCGGCGAGTCGTTCACCTCGTATCTGGGACTGCCCAGCGACATCGTCCTGGTGCCCAGCGGCGTCCCGTTCAAGCTGTACGTCAAATCGAGCGTCGGCACCAGCCGCCAGGCCATAGCCAGGGATCTGGAGGTAGACGTCTTCGCCGCCGGCCTCGACGCAGGCGAGCGGGCTGAGATCGATCTCAGGAGCATAGTCCTGCCCGAGAGCATAGGGTACGTGGCTGACGGCGTGTCCAGCCTGGAGGCGCTGCTGCTTGAGAAGGAGTCCGAGGGCTTCTATCTTGCCGTGGAGAGGCAGAGGCTGAGCGTGGCCGCCGGGTTCGTCGCCGAGGCGGAGGCCCGGATGGAGATCGGCTCCTACGAGGCTTCTTTCACCAGCCTACGGGAGGCGTACATCGTGTTGACCGACGTCCGGGGCGCGGTGGAGGGCATGGTGGGAGACGCCGCCAGGTCGACGTACACGTTGATCCTTTTCATCGCGGTGACAAGCTTCGTCGTATCGAGCCTCGTCTACGAGAGCACCGTGCTTAAGGCCGTGTGTTCGTCCGCCGTCTACGTCGTGCTGCTGTACGCGTTGACGCGGCTCCACCCCGGCGTAGCCCTGGTCGCGTGGGGCGGCTTCGTCACCGTGGCGGCGGCGTGCATAGCGGCCGTGAACGCCGTGGCCATCTTCGCGCCCGACATGCTCTCCAGATGGGGGGGAGGCGACGGGGCGCCCATTCTGTCTCTGCTGGTGCCCATGCTGAGCGTAGCCAAGAGGAGCCTCAGGAGGAGGTGGCTCAGGTTCGGGCTGACGCTGATAAGCGTCCTCATGCTCGTAGCCTGCTTCATCAGCCTGACGAGCTTCTCGTCGGGGTACGGCCTCAGCTTCACCAAGAGGAACACAGGGACGCCCCAGACCGTTGGCGTGCTCATCAGGACCCCTAACCCGCCGCCGGTGAAGGCGGCTGCTGTTTTCAGCGGCGGCGAGGGCGTGGCGGGCTCCACGCCGCTGGAAGAGAAGGTCATCGCGTGGTTCACCGAGGACGCGGACCCCCTCTACGCTGTGCCCAAGTACGTCAACCAGCCTCAACGACAGTACAGGGAGGCGTACAGCCCCTTCGGGAGGCTGGAGGGCATGCCAATCTTCGGGGTGCTCGCCGTGGCGCCGAGCCTGGAGGCGGAGATGAACGGGCTGGACCGCGCGGTGGTGTCCGGCAGGTACCTGACGGATGGCGAGGCGAACACGGCGCTCATAAGCGTCTCTCTCGCTGAGAGGCTCGGGAAGACGGTGGGGGACACGGTGACCTTCAACTCGCTCGACAGATCCCACGGCTTCTTGATCGTGGGCCTCCTCGGCGACGAGGAGTTCATGTCCATAGTCGACCTGGACGGGGAGCCCATCGTACCCCAGAAGATCGTGGAGTTTGAGAGGATCGAGCTCGAAGGCCCCGACTACGTGGTCGAGGGCCTCGTCTACTGTGACCCCTCCGAGGTGCTGGTCGTAAACCAGGCGACGGGGGCCAACGTCACACGCATGTGGATTAACAGGGTCAACCTGGTCTTCGAGGAGGGCTACGACGTCCTGGGCTTCGCGTCCTCGACGGCCCTCAACAGGGGCTTCAGGGTGTGGGCGTCGTCCGCGGACGGGGTCTACCTCGCCGAGCTCGCCGGCTACTTCCAGGGCAAGGGGCTGCCCATCCTCGTCCCGTGGCTCATAGTGGTGCTCAACGTGGTGGTCACCATGCTGAACTCGTACTACGAGAGGAGGCACGACATCTCCATCTACTCAAGCATAGGGATGAACCCGAGCCACATCTCGGGCGTGTTCCTGGCGGAGGCCGCCGTCATAGGCGTCGTCGCCGGCGGCCTCGGCTACCTGCTGGGGCTCGGCGCGTACAAGTTCATCTACCTCGTCACCCCGACGCTGCAGGTGAAGCAGAAGGTCTCGGCGTTCTGGAGCCTCGCCGCCATAGGGATGAGCCTCTCCGCCGTCCTCATGGGCGGCGTCGTCGCCGTCAGGAACAGCACAGTCTTCACCCCGAGCCTCAGGCGTAGGTGGAGGACGGAGAGGGGGGGCAGCACGGCGGAGCCCTACAGGGTGCCGGTTCCCGTGCACGTCTACGAGGAGGAGGTGGATCGGTTCCTCGGCTTCCTCGAGGATAGCCTCCGCGGAGCCCAGGTCGGGAGAGAGATGGCGACGAGGATGATAAGGGTAGCCGAGACCGCGGAGCCTCGGGGATGGGTGATCACCTTCAACTACGGGACGGTGAACGCCACCGTGTCGGGGATATACACGAAGAACACGTTGACGGTGAAGCCGGGCGGCGACGGGACGTACCACGTCACGTTCATTTGCGAAGGCAACGCGGAGGGGGCTCGGGTGACGGGCAACCTCATGCGGCGGATAAGCCTGGGCTGGGGCCTGGAGCGGGCCAGGGACGGCGCAGGCTAGGTAACCGTATATAGGCGCAGGCGCCCGAGTAAATCTATGCAGTACCCGAGGATAGGGCTCGTCACCGTGCTGGCGGACGACGTCGACGCCATGAAGGCCTTCTACGGCGGGGTGCTCGGCTTCGAGATCGTGGAGCA
>CAZQOX010000025.1:0-10655 GCA_964594895.1 uncultured Candidatus Bathyarchaeia archaeon | reverse complement strand
TCCTCGCGGCTTATCTCGCCGTTGTCCTCGGCCTCGAAGAGCCGCTTCATCACCAGTGTGATGATCTCCTGCTGGAGTGCTAGGGTGCGTATCTTGACCCTGGCCTCTGACACCTGGTCCCGCTTCGCTAGCCTCTGCAGCTCAGGCACCTGCACGCGTCTGGACTGGTCGACGGAGACCTTCAGTGGCTCTGGCTCGGGTCCGGGCTCGCCCTGCCGGCTGCTCTTTGTGCCCCCAGTCGCCCGCATGAACATGTATATGGCGACGGCCGCGACTACTAGGGCGCCGATCCCTAGGATCAAGTCTGTGGTTAGTTCCAGAGCCATACACTTCTACCTAGAATGCCTAAGTATATAAGCGCTAACCTTGATGAGACAATCCGATATAAACAGCATCATCCGAGGTAACAACGAAAAAATGGTTAACGGGGGCTTCAGCCAGAGCAGCCACCAAGGCACGGTAACCAAACCGCATTAGAGTCACGATCCAGTATATACACTAATATATGAAGCTCAAGGAGTGGTATGATCTGGGGAGCTGGGCTACGCCCGGCTGAGAGGACGAAAGTCGACCCATTGAACCTGAACCGGGCAATACCGGCGTAGGGAATGAGGATCTTCTCAGCCATCGAATAGCCTTACTCTCTAGGAGGAGTAAGAAGAGATATGGAGACGAGACTCGAATCAACAAGCGGTAGGATAGCCTTCTTCGCGGTGATGGCCGCGTTGACGACGATAGCCAACCTGATCATGGTGCCCATGCCTCAGCCGTTGGCGGAGTACGACCTCTCCCCGGTGCTGACGTACACGCTGGGTGTGCTGGTGGACCCCGTCACGGCCGCCGTCATCGTGGCCACGGCAATGATGCTCGGAACCGGTTACAAGGTGATGACCTTCGGGTTCCCGATCGTGTTCGTCTTCGGGGCGATGCTGGTTAGGGGGCTGGAGGCAGCGCTGATTAGCGTCATCGTTCGGATGAGGCCGCCGGTGGAGACGAAGACCGTGACAACGTGGGAGATGCTGGCAATGGTCGTGGGAGTGGTCTTCGAGACCGTGGGGTTCTTCGTGCTGGACTGGTACCTTTTCGGGTGGGCGATAGCCTTGACCGTTCTGCCCACCATCGTGGACGCCGTGTTCATCCCAGTCGCCGTCGGAGTGATAGCGGCCGTCAGGGGCAGGCTCGGAGTTATTAGGCTGTTCTGAGATGAGGGTGTGGAGATGACCGGCGAGTTAGGGCTCGGCAAGGTTACCAAGGAGGTCTTCAGGCGCAGCGTCCAGCCGTACATGCCCATGGACGAGGTGGAGCTGGACGGCGCCACCATAGAGCTCACCGACCACACAGTTATAGCTCACAGCCCCAGCATCGGGGTCCCCCTCGAGGCGCTGGGCTTCTTCGCATTCCACTACGCGGCGAGCAACGTCGCGTGCAAGTTCGGTAAACCGACGCACATCGTGGCCGGGATATATCTGCCCCTCCGGACGCCTGAGGAGCACCTGAGGGTGATTGCGGAGAGCCTAGGAGACGAGGCTAGGAGGTACGGCGTGAAGGTAAGCGCGGGGCAGACCGCCACATACTATGGGTTAGAGATTCCCCTTATCACGGCGACCTGCTTCGGAGAGGCTCTGAGGCCCAGGGGGGAGCCCAAGCCCGGAGACGTGGTGGCTTTGATAGGCGAGGTCGGCGGCGAGGGAGTCTGGCTCAGAAGGCTCAGCGAGGGCGTGGAAAGCGACGCTTGGCGGAGCTTCACACCCCTGAAAGCGACGCTCGCCCTCCAAGGCTGCCTCCACGTAAAGTTAATGCATGACGTCTCGGAGGGAGGCGTTAAGGGTGCCCTATATGAGGTGCAGGACGTCTACGCGGTGAGGATAGCCGTTGACTCGGGGAGCCTGAACTATCATGAAGGCATACTGGAGGCGGGGGGAGACCCGTTGAGAGCCCCCTCGTACGGTGCATTGACAGCCGTCATCGACGCCGGAGGAGTCGGCGAAGTTCAACGCATATGCGAGGAACAGGGAATCCCCTTCGCCGCTGCGGGCAGAGTCGAGGAAGGACGCGGTCTGTACGTAGACGGAGTCGAGGTAGCCGAGCGGAAGCGCGTCGAGCTCGACGAGTTATATGGTTCATTGAAGCCCTTGGATACACTGCTTTCGTCTCTCCAGTCGGCGCTGGAACGCTTTACCAAGATACCGGGAATAGGGCGGTTGTTGCCCCAGGTAGGCACCAATCTGGTGTGCGCAAAGGATGGCGCCGAGACAGCCATGGACGTGGCTGGTCTAAGCGGCAGAGTCGTAGCGAGCACAGATGGGGTCCTACTGTGCGGTGAGGCCGCTTACGGCGCTTCACGACACCTGGCGTCCGTCGTCCTCGAGGCGGGGAAGAAAGACAGCGGGGTCCACTCCGCCGTCAACATCAGGGCAGGGGAAGACGTGACAACTGGGCTGAAGAGGCTGGGTCTCAGCGTCGTTACCATCCCATGCAAGGTGGAGGGAGAGGGCTGCCCAGTGACTCATTACATCATGTCTCATGGCGGGCTCTACGACGCGTACGTCCATCCTGGAGACTTCGGCGTGGAACCCACCACAACCATCCTGGGTGACTCCCCTGAGAGGCTCGTAGAGATACTCGAGGAGTTAGCCAAGGTTGCGTGAGGCGGTGAAGGCTTTCGACCAGGTCGCGGGCTTCTACGACGACTGGTACAGCCATCCACAGGGGAGACAGGTCTTCGAGGCTGAGCTCAGGGCGTTGGGATCGCTCATCCCATGTTCGGGGCTCGGCCTGGAGGTGGGGGCGGGCACAGGAGTGTTCGCGGAGAGCCTCACAGGGGAGGACAGGACGATAATCTGTCTGGACCCATCAGGGGCCATGCTCGCCAAGGCCAGGGAAAGGAAAATGCCGGCGATAATGGGGGTGAGCGAACACGTCCCCGTCGCGACGGGAGCGGTGGGCTTCGCCTACCTGGCGACGACCCTGGAGTTTCTAGAGAACCCGGTTGCGGCGCTCAGACAAGTCAGGGAGGCCACGAAGAAAGACGGCCCTCTCATAATTATGTTCATCAACGCCGACAGCGCGTGGGGTGGCCTGTACAGGCGGATCGGCGCCAAGGGTGACCCCGTGTTCAGGCACGCCAGGCTCCGCTCCCTATCAGGGGTGCATGAAATACTGGTTGAGGCGGGTTACGTGATACAGGGATGCGTTGGGACCCTCACGACGGGGCCGGAGGAGTTTGACGTCGGGGGCGAGTTGACGGAGCCGGGCCCTGGAACGGGGGTCATAGTGGTTAGGGCGTCGCCGGAGAAGTAACTCGGTCATTCCCAGAAAAAGGTGACGCTCCCGATAAACCCGGGATGCTCCAACGGGTCTGATGAATAGATTTAAATCTCCATTATCCGGGAGGCTATGCGAAGGGGAGCTGGGCATCATCCTGGCTGAGAGGACGGTAACTCGTCGACCCTTTGAACCTGATCCGGGTAATACCGGCGGAGGGAGAGACATGAAGAGAGGTAAAGCGTTTCAAGGCTTCTTTGAGGCAAACCAGGTAGAGAGAAACTCATCCACGGCCTCGACCACAAAACGGGTGGCCCTCGGGTCTGTCCTTACGGCTTTAACGGTGTCGCTGAGCACCTTCTACATACCCTTGGGGACTACGAAGTGTTTCCCGGCGCAGCACATGGTGAACGGGATCGCCGGGGTGCTGCTGGGGCCCTGGTACGCAGCCGTAATGGCTGTCGCCACCGGGACGATCAGGAACATCCTGGGCTTGGGGACGCTATACGCTTTCCCGGGAGGCATACCGGGTGCCCTCGTGGTCGGGTTCGTCCACAGGTACTTCTTGAGAAACGACGTCGCCGCGTTGAGCGAGCCGGTCGGGACGGTCGCGGTGGGGGCCACGCTGAGCGCCCTCGTGCTCGCCCCCATGCAGGGCCACAGCCTAACGCTGTACTTCTTCTGGGCGGCCTTCGCCGCCAGCAGCATCCCAGGTGCCTTCCTCGGCTACCTGGTTCTGAAGGCTTTAAGGAGGCTCGGCCTTGAGAGAATGCTCCTTTAGCGAGCTCATTGGAATGAAGACACTGATCGTTGGGGACGTGGGAGCGGGTAAGACCACCTTTACGAGGCGTCTCCTCTTGGAGGCCGTGAACCAGGTCAACGGCTTGATCACGGTGCTCGACTTCGCTCCACCGGCCCAGAAGGTGAAAGGCGTCGAAGTCGGCGGATATCTCCTCGAGGACGGCCACCCCAAAATCAAGTGCCTGTACTCGAGGCTCGTAAAGACGCCGAGGCTCTCGGCTGCGGACAGCTACGAGGTCATCAGGTTGGCGAGCTACAACAGGGAGATAACCGAGTCCCTCATAGCCAAGTTCCTTGACTCGCCCACAGACACGTTGTTCATCAACGACGCCAGCATCCACCTCCAGCAGGGCAACCTCCGGGAGCTATTGAACGCCATAGGCATCGCCTCCACGGTGGTAGCCAACGGCTACATGGGCTCCACGCTGAGGCCGGACCACGGCTCAGGGGTCTCGGAGCGTGAAAATTTCAAGTTGCGGCAGCTAGCCGCAAGGATGGACAGAGTGGTTGAGCTGTGATCGAGGCTCACCCGACTTTGAATATGAGTTTGTATTGTAGAGGAGGTTACGTGAAGTGAATATCCGTAAGGTTTTGAGTATAGCGGGCTCCGACTCTGGCGGAGGCGCGGGCATACAGGCGGACCTGAAGACCTTCGCCGCCCTCGGCGTCCACGGGATGACGGCCGTGACGGCCATCACGGCCCAGAACACGTTGGGCGTGACGGCCATCCAGGGCATAGACCCTTCCATCGTCAAGGCCCAGATAGACGCCGTGGTCACGGACATAGGCGTGGACGCGGTTAAGACCGGCATGCTTCACAGCGCCGAGGTCATCGAGGCTGTGGCGGACAAGATAGAGGAGTACGGCCTCCCAGCCGTCGTGGACCCGGTGATGGTGGCCACCAGCGGCGCCGAGCTGTTGAAGCCCGAGGCGAAGGCTACGCTCGTCGATAGGCTGCTGCCCCTCGCCACCGTCCTCACGCCGAACGTGCACGAGGCCGAGATACTGTCCGGCGTCGAGATCAGGTCGCTGGACGACGCGAAGCGTGCGGCTGAGAGGATCGCCGCCTTGGGCCCGAAGGCGGTGCTGGTCAAAGGAGGCCACCTCGCGCTGAACAAGGCCGTGGACGTCCTCTTCAGCGGCGGCGAGTTCACCGTCCTCGAGGCGCCCCTACACGACACGTTGAACACCCACGGCACAGGCTGCAGCCTATCCTCGGCGATAGCCGCCCAGATAGCGAAGGGGGACGGGATCGTGGAGGCAGTGACTAAGGCGAAGATGTTCGTCAACAGGGGCATCAAGCATGGGCTGGACATCGGGAAGGGGCCTGGCCCACTCAACCCCATGGCGGACCTGTATATTGAAGCGGAGAGGTTCGCCGTCATCGAGAACGTGCGCGAGGCCGTGGCCATGGTGGAGGCCAACCCGGGGATGCGTGAGCTGGTCGCCGAGTGCCAGATGAACATAGGCATGGCGTTGAGCTACGCGTCTGGCCCAATGGACGTGGCGGCCGTGGACGGGAGGCTCACGAGGCACATGGACGGCGTCAGGGCCGCTGGGTGCCCACGATTCGGGGCGTCAAGACACATAGCCAACACCATCCTCGCCGTCATGGGGTTCGACAAGCGTAAACGCGCCGCCCTGAACCTGAGGTACAGCGAGGAGATAGTCGAGGCGTGTAAAGAGGTCGGCCTCACGGTCTCGTACTACGACAGACGGGAGGAGCCCGAGGAGATCAAGATGATGGAAGGCATGACCACCAGGTGGGGGGCTGGGGAGGCCGTGAAGAGGGCCGGCGAGACCCCTGACGTCATATACCATCTGGGGGACTGGGGCAAGGAGCCCATGGTGGTCCTCGTAGGGGAATCGGCGACCCAGGTGGCTGGCTGGACCATACGGGTAATGGAGAGGCTGGGAGACGACTAAGATGGGTTTCAGCGAAGAGCTGAGAAAAGAGAACAAGCAGATCTGGGACGCCATACTTGGGCACCCCTTCGTCTTGGAGCTGGGCGCGGGTACGCTGCCTCTTGAGAAGTTCACTTTCTACGTCAAGCAGGACTATCTGTACCTGATCGATTTCGCCCGCTGCATCGGGTTGGCCGCCTCGAAAGCCGAGGACGTCGATGACATGAGGAGCTGGGCCGAGATGATGGGAGGGTGCCTCAGATACGAGACGGAGATGCTTGAGAGCGTCTCCAGGGCCCTGGGGGTGCCGCCCGGGGAGATATCCCGGACGCCGAAGGCTCCCACCAACGAGGCTTACACGAACCACATACTCAAGGTGGCGTACGAGGGCTCTATGGGCGAGAACGTGGCCGCGCTGCTGCCCTGCATGTGGACCTACATGGACGTGGGGGGCGTCCTCGCCGAGATAGGTGGCTACGAGGGCCACCCCGTCTACGAGGAGTGGTGCGAGGCGTACACCGCCCCCGAGTACATCGAGTTGGTTGAGGTCTACCGGAGCCTCGTAGACCGATCCGTGGAGGAGGCTGGGAAGACGGTCAAGGACAGGATGAGGCGCCACTTCCGGCTGAGCATGAGGTACGAGTACATGTTCTGGGAGATGGGATACGGGATGGAGGAGTGGCCCATCTCCTGATTCACGTCAAGGAATCTTTATATTCTGATCGAACTGAGCCTATGGGAAGGGGAGCTGGGCGTCAGCCCGGCTGAGAGGACGTTAACGCGTCGACCCTTTGAACCTGATCCAGGTAATACTGGCGGAGGGAGTAGAAACGAGTAGTGATATGGATACCCGGGTTTTGGCAGAGGTCGCGATCTCTGTCGCCCTTGCCTATGTACTCAACCTGATCATCGTATACCATCTGCCTCAGGGTGGCTCGATCACCCTGGGAAGCATGGTGCCCATACTGTTGGTGGCCTTCCGACGGGGCCCAAGGATCGGTGTCTTCGCCGGGACGGTGTTCGGCCTGGTCCAGCTGTTCTTCGGCGGATACTGGTTCACCCTGGTGCAGGTGATCCTCGACTATCCAGTGGCTTACGGCCTCCTCGGCCTAGCGGGCTACTTCAGGAAGAGCCCCATGGTCGGTGTGGCTGTAGCCATGGTGATGAGGTTCCTTGCCCACTTCGTATCGGGCGTCGTTTTCTTCGGAGCGTACGCGCCGCCCGAGCTAGGGCCCTACGTGTACAGCGCGGTTTACAACGGCAGCTACATGCTGCCCGAGTTCGTCATAAGCGCCGTGGTGATCTACCTGCTGATACAGCGGGGGATACTTGAGTACAACATCTAAAACACCCTCTTTTTTATCTCAGTCGAATAGGATCCATCCGCAACGGTCGTTGCTCAAACTGCTTATAACCGATCACGGGTTTGCATATGAAAACCTGGTGCTGGATTTGTCGGATAAAGAGTTCTACATGAGCCATTACGTGCCGGAGATCGAGATGAACCTACCCGATAAGGTGTGGATATTAGACACCACCCTGAGGGATGGGGAGCAGATGCCCGGAGTCACGTACACGATAGACGAGAAGATACTGATAGCACACCAGCTCGACGAGCTGCGGGTGCCGAAGATAGAGGCCGGGTTCCCCATAACCAGCAGGGGGGAGACGGAGGCCGTGAAGAAGATCGCCGCCCTGGGGCTCGACTCCACCATAGTCGCGTTGGCGCGGCCACTTAAGAGCGACATAGACCGCGCTCTGGACTGCGACGTGCCCTACGTCCATATATTCATCAGCACCAGCGACCTCCACATCGAGCACATGATGAACACCACACGCGAGGAAGTCATGCGCCAGACGGTGGAGGGCATCGAGTACGCCAAGGACCACGGCGTCAGGGTCGAGTACAGCCCACAGGACGCCACCAGAACCGACATGGGGTTCCTGAAGCAGATATGTGTAGCCGCCTCGGAGGCGGGAGCCGAGATACTGAACATACCCGACACCGTCGGCGTCATGACTCCTAGAGTCACATACGAGTTCTTCAAGGAGCTCAAGAAGACCGTGGACACGCCGCTCAGCGCCCACGCCCACAACGACCTGGGCCAGGCCACGGCCAACAGCCTTGCCGCTGTGGAGGCCGGCGCGGAGCAGATACACGTCTGCGTCAACGGCCTAGGCGAGAGGGCGGGCAACACAGCCCTCGAGGAGGTGGCGCTGAGCCTGGCAGCCCAGTACAAGGTAGAGACGGGGCTTAACTACCAGAAGATGGCCGCGACCAGCAGCCTGGTGGAGCGCTTAAGCGGTGTATACATGCCGCCGTGCACGCCCATCATCGGTGACAACGCGTTCTCCCACGAGGCGGGCATACACGTCCACGGGCTCCTAGGGTTCCGCGGCAACTACGAGATCATGTCCGCCGAGTTCGTCGGCAAGAAGAGCCGGGTCGTCGCGGGGAAGCACGCGGGCCGCCACGGCATCTTCAAGATGGTCACGGACATGGGCTTCGAGCCCAGCGAGGAGCAGCTGAAGTCGATAGCCCGGGAGGTGAAGAGCCTAGGCGACACCGGTAAGCTGGTCACGGACAGCGACCTCTACGCCATAACCAAGAACATACTGGACATCAGGCAGGAGGACAGGGTGAAGCTCCAGCAGCTCCTGGTGGTCACGGGGAACAACATCGTGCCCACGGCCAGCGTAACCCTGAACGTGGACGGAAACGAGATGATAGGCAGCGGCACCGGCAACGGCCCCATAGACTCCGCCATCAACGCAATCAGGAACGTGGTCAACGGCTTCGCCGACTTCACACTGGAGAAGTTCATGATGAAGGCAATCACCGGAGGCACGGACGCCGTCGCCGACGTCACCGTCGCCGTCAGACGTGGAGAGAGGCTAATCACGGCTAACAGCGTCAACGGGGACACCGTCATGGCTAGCGTGGAGGCCATACTAAAGGGAATGAACAGGCTACTGGACAAGCAGGGCGCCTAACGTGAGCACCGTAGCAGAGAAGATACTGGCCAGCCACAGCGGCCACGACGAGGTCCACCCCGGGGAGATAGTGAAGGCGGAGATAGACTTCGCGTTCATGCCGGCCCTGACTGCGGCACTCGCCTTCTACGCGATGTACGACATGGACATCGAGAAAGTCTGGGACAGGGACAAGGTAACCATTCTATTGGACCACATCGCACCAGCCACCAACATAACAAACTCGTCGCTCCACAAGGAGTGTAGAGAGATCGCCAAGGAGCAGAACCTACGGCATTTCTACGACATCAACGTTGGGGTTTGCCACCAGGTGATCCCGGAGAAGGGCCACGTATACCCGGGGATGCTCATGGTCGGCGCAGACAGCCACACCTGCACCCACGGCGCCTTCGGGGCCTTCGCCACGGGCATAGGAAGCACCGACATGGGGGCAGCCATAGGCACCGGGAAGCTGTGGTTCAAGGTGCCTGAGACCATCAGGGTCGACGTCGAGGGGCGGCTCGGCCCGAGGGTCATGTCAAAGGACGTCATACTCGAGGCCGCTAGGGAGCTTGGCGCGGACGGCGCCACGTACTGCTCCCTGGAGTTCAAGGGCTCCACCGTCAGGGACATGAGCGTGGGGGCACGGATGACCCTCTGCAACATGGCCATAGAGCTGGGAGCTAAGACCGGCATCGTCGAGCCGGACGACGAGACCTTCAGGTTCCTGGAGGGACGGGTGAAGCACGGGTACACACCGGTCTACAGCGACGCCGACGCCGTGTACAGGGAGACCCTGGAGATAGACGGCGCCGCCCTCGAGCCCCAGGTGGCCTGCCCCCACTCCGTGGACAACGTGAAGCCCGTCACGGAGGTCGCCGGGAAGGCCGTGAACCAGATCTTCATAGGGAGCTGCACCAACGGCAGGCTCGAGGACCTGCAGGTCGCAGCCGAGATAATGAAAGGTAGACGGGTACACCCAGACGTCAGGGTCATAGCGACGCCTGCCAGCTACGAGGTGTACGACGCCGCGAACAGGCGGGGGATCATCAAGACGCTGATGGACGCTGGGGCCGTGGTGTGCAACCCCAGCTGCAGCGTCTGCTTCGGCGGCAACCACGGTATACTGGCCCCCGGCGAGGTTGGACTAAGCACCAGCAACCGCAACTTCAAGGGACGCCAGGGGAGCACCGAGAGCTACGTCTACCTCTGCAGCCCGGCCACGGCTGCGGCCAGCGCGGTGACGGGAGTCATAACCGATCCGAGGGCGGCTTAGATGATGATTAAAGGCAAGGCATGGAACTACGGCGACGACGTGAACACCGACTTCATACTGCCCGGCATCTACCTGGAGCTTACAGACCCGGAGGAGATGGGTAGACACGCCATGGAGGGCATAGACCCCGGGTTCGCAGGGAAGGTCCGGCCCGGCGACGTGGTTGTCGGGGGACGAAACTTCGGGCTGGGGAGCAGCCGTGAGCACGCACCCATCGCGTTGAAACGCTCAGGCATCGCAGCGGTGATAGCTGAGGGATACGCGCGAATATTCTACAGAAACGCGACGAACCTCGGGCTACCCGCCCTCGAATGCCCCAACGTCAGCAAGGAGATCAAGACGGGAGACACGGTCGAGGTGGCCCTAGACGAAGGCACCATAATAGTCAACGGCACGAAGACCCTGAACTTCGTCCCAGTCCCAGAGTTCATGATGG
>CAZQOX010000024.1:0-10827 GCA_964594895.1 uncultured Candidatus Bathyarchaeia archaeon | reverse complement strand
GGAATACGCGGAGGCAGCCATACTCCACTCTCTGATCACCGAGAAAAGGTATCCAGCCCCCGAGGAACTGGGGGTTGAGGAGCCAGACTATTTACTGGGACTCGCGGATGTCCCCGGCGAGCTCAGGCGCCAGGCGTTGGACAGCCTCAGAGAAGGCGACCTGGAGGCGGCTGAGGGCAGCCTCGAGACCATGGAGGAGATATACCTCTACCTGGTCGAGGCCGAGGAGGCGACCATGATGCTCAAGGGGATGCGCCGGAAGCTGGACGTCGCCCGCGGCGTCACAGAACGCACGAGGGCCGAGGTCACGGCGGAAGCTGGGAGACGCCGCCTCTCCAGGGAGCTCGAGTCGTTCAGGGATAGACTAGAGCCCTAGCCTGCGCCCCGCCGCTGCGAGCCCGTTGTAGGCGTCGAAGAAGTGTCTCGGGCCTCTCCAGATGGTCTCGACGAGGGCTTCGCGGCCCTCATCCGCTTCGATGACTCTGCACATCTCGGCCCCGGCGACGTAGAAGGCCCTGCCTATGACTCCGACGTCCCATGAGAGCTTCTGCAGCTCGTCGTCTGGGATGGAGCCGACCTTGGAGAGTATGTCCCTGACCTGTCTGAAGCACTCGTCGACGACGGCGGGGTCGTCCATCATCTCGTAGTCCTTTTTGTCCGGGGCGGGGAAGATGTGCTGGGCTTTGTAGGCCACGTATGTGGCTATGCCCTCATCCTGAACGTTAGACAGTACCTCCATCAACGGGTCGCCGGGCTCCTCGACACCGTGTCTCTCGCGTATGTTACTGCATCCGACGTGGTACAGCTCGTGTACCAAGGTGTTGAGCATGTTGTCCGGGTTGTTCTTCCAGTAGTTCGCGGCCACGTTTAACACAATCTCGCCCATGGCGAAGGCCCTCGAGGGGATGAACGCCGTGAAGTAGACGCCTATGTCCAGGCCTATGTCGTCGGGGAGGTACCCGCAGAGATATGGGACAGCCTTCTCCAGGAAGCCCCTTCTGCCTTCGACTATCTTACGGGTGTTCCGCGTGAAGACGTGTCTCTCCCTCTCGTCCACGCTCAGCATGGACCACTCCGTGATCCTTTCACGCCACTCGTCGTAGTCTATCTCGTAGTTCACGGCCTCCGCCCAGTCCCGGGTGTACTTCTGCGCCGGGTACTCGGTCCAGAACTCCTCCTCGTTGGCTAACACCCACAGCGGCTCGTAGACTATCTTCTCGAGGGCGGCGGTGTTGAAGACGATCTCTGAGTTTAGGCATCTACCCAACACGTTCACCTTATGAGGTGTCTTGTTACCCTTCGTTCATTTAAACGTGAGTAACATCTTGTGACTAGTATGCTACAAGGGGATTAGTGTTCTCTACTTGTGGCGTTTTATTCTGTTGGTCTTACGCTCAGCGGCCCGGTACGCGAACTTCCGGGAGGTGCTTATCTGGCTCCGGTGGTAACGGTATCGTCTGCCTTCCTCGTCGCTGAGGGCGTCGTAGAACTCGGGGTACGTCATCTCCTCGCTGAAAAGCTTGGTTATGGCGTCGTTCAGCGTCTCCTTGTCCTCGGGGGCGGCCTCGTCGAAAGCCTTCTCATAAGCCTGGTAAGCCACTTTGAACTTGAAGTCGTCGCTATCGAAACTCAGCTTCTCAGTCTCTTCGCTGCTCATACGTCTACAGTCCGGTGAGACATGTATAGCACACACCAGATTTATAGGTTCCCTGTCCCGTCCACGGTTGAAAAGTTTAAAAGAGCCTCGACGGTGTATTGATGCGGATACGAGGAGCCTCTCGAGGCCCTAGAGTATACCTACCGAGTAGGAGTGAAAGAGATGAGTGATCGAAGACGCTTCGACAGAGGCCCACGCGAGATGCATAAGGCGATCTGCAGCGACTGCGGAAAGGAATGCGAAGTCCCGTTCGTGCCCACCGAGGGCAGGCCGGTCTACTGCCAGGAGTGCTACGCGAAGCACCGGCCGCCGCGCCGCAGGTTTTAAACCGTGAATAGCCGAGCTGTTCACAACATATTTTATATTTCACCCATTCTATGCATTCACCGCTAGACAGGAAGAATGAGACTATTGTGTACCATAGTTTAAGACAGGTCTCACACTCGGCAGGTCTAGCAGACATTATGGAGGAACAGACATGGTAGAGCACCCCATACAGATCTACGACACCATGACCCGGCGTAAGAAGCCGTTCAAGCCGCTAAACCCACCCACAGCCACCATGTACGTCTGTGGCCCCACCGTCTACGGTGACCCCCACATAGGTAACCTAAGGACCTTCACCCTCGGCGACCTCATTAGGCGGTGGCTGGAGTACAGGGGCTACCTGGTCAAGTATGTAATGAACATTACGGACATCGACGACAAGACCATCAGGGACAGCGGCAAGGCCGGTAAGACCCTGAAGGAGTTCACGGACTACTACACAGAGGTGTTCTTCCGGGGCCTGGACCTGCTGAGCATCAAACGGGCGACGGCCTACCCACGGGCCACGGTGTACGTGCCCCAGATGATAGAGTTCATACAGACGTTGATGGACATGGGGGCCGCGTACGACGCCGAGGACGGCGTCTACTTCGACATCGACAAGTTCCCCCGGTACGGGAAGCTCAGCGGCGTCGACCTGGGTAAGGTCGAGCGTACCGAGCGGGTAGCAACGGATGAATATGACAAGGAGGACGCCCAGGACTTCACCCTCTGGAAGAAGGCGACGCCTGAGGAGCTTGAGCGGGGCATCTACTTCGAGTCGCCGTGGGGCAGGGGCCGCCCCGGCTGGCACATAGAGTGCAGCGTCATGAGCAAGGAGCTCCTCGGCGACACCGTGGACATCCACGCGGGCGGCGAGGACTTGACATTCCCGCACCACGAGAACGAGGTGGCGCAGAGCGAGACCGTCACCGGCAAAAAGTTCGTAAGGTTCTGGCTCCACATGAGGTTCCTCATGATCGGAGGAGGCAAGATGAGCAAGAGCCTCGGCAACTACGTCAGCTTCGACGATATACTGGAGAAGCACACGCCGGACGCGCTGCGGTACTTCTACATCTCGACCCACTACAGGCGGCCGCTGAACTTCACGTGGGAAAACATGGAGAACGCCCAGAACACGGTGAACCGCCTCGAGAACACGCTGGACCTCATCGAGAACGCCATGAGGGGGCCGGACGACAACCTGGACTACATGGAGCGGGAGGAGAAGCTGCTGGAGACGGTCAGGGAAGAGAAACAGAGGTTCATCGAGGCCATGGACGACGACTTCGACGCTCCGGTAGCCCTAGGGCATCTCCACGCAGTGAACGGGGCCATCAACGAGTACCTCACGGAGCCGGCCAACAAGGGCGTCCTCAGGGAAGCCGCCGACGTCTACCGGGAGCTCCTGGGCGCCCTCGGTCTCTTCGAGAAGCGCAGAGCGGGCGGCGACGAGGTCACGGAGCGGCTCATCACCGTGATCGCCGACCTGCGGGAGGAGCAGAGGAATGAGAAGAACTACGCCTTCGCCGACCTCATCAGGGACAGGCTCGCCGAGGCCGGCGTCGAGATACAGGACACAGCCGACGGCGCCACCTGGAAGCTGAAGAGCTAGCCTCACTCTATCTTTCCGCAGTGATAAGTCCAGTCCCCGGGGTAGACGGTGGGCTGGAACCTGGTGTCAAAAATCACGGACCTGTAGGGAGCACGGACCTCCTCGACGACCCTCCCCGCCGGGTCCTTCAGCACCCCGAGGCGTTCCCCTTTCTCTACGACGGCTCCGAGCTCGCAGGTGTTGTACATCACGCCCCCCATGGATGTCTTGGGCCATGTGCTCTCCTGGGCGACGTGCTGCTCAGCTTCCTGCCCGACGGGTTCGCCTTGGACCATGTCGAGGCCGATGAGGATGTTGCGGACGCCCTGGACGCCAACCTCCACGAGGGGCTCCCAGAGCCTGCCTCCTCCGCCCAGCTCGGGGCCTACGCAGGGTATGCCCCGCAGCCCGGCCTGGACGCTGAGGCTGCCCATCATGTGGCTGCGTGTCCTGACGCCGCCTAGGACAGGGACGCCCTGCCCGAAGAGCCTGCAGAGCCTCCTGTTCCGGTCGCCGACCATCCTGTCGGTCTCCTCTGTGCCTCTGGCGTGGATGTAGCGGGCCATGAAGGCCCTCCCTCCCTCGTGGAGGTCCAGGACGGCGTCGCTGCCGAGGACCACGTTCTCCCATACCTGGGCCACGATGCGCTCCATGAGGAGCCCCTCCGGGTTCCCTGGCCACACCCGGTTCATGTTGAGGTTCTCGTAGCCAACGCTCGGCGGAGTCACCCTAGCGGCAGCGTTGAATGCGAGGGGGTTGGACACCGGCAAAGCCACGACGCTGCCGTTGACGGCAGACGGGTCGAGGGAGTCCATGACCCTGTTGATTATCTCCATGCCACTGTACTCGTCGCCATGCTGAACGCCGAGCAGGACCACTCTGGGGCCGTCGGAGGCACCGACGAGGGCCCGGACCCAGAGACCTATCTCTGTGCCGTCTGGGTAGCTGGCCACCTTGGTCTGGAAAGTCTCACTTCTCCCCTTCTCGATTGCTCTGCCGAAAATCCTCATACGCGTCCCGTGTTTTCATAGCAGTCCGGTTTGAAGACTTTTATCCTCACGGACGGCTGTCAAAAGTATGAAGCGTTTGTCCAAGGAGAAGCAGTCAGCCCGAGACTGGCTTGAAGAGAACTCCGCCGAGATGTACGGGATGAGCGACACCATCTTCAAGTGGGCGGAGCCGGGCCTCAGGGAGTACAGGAGCAGCAGGCTCCTCGCCGGGTACATGGATGAAAACGGTTTCACGGTCGAGACGGGCGTCGCCGACATGCCCACAGCTTTCACATGCGCGTGGGGCGACCAGGGGCCCGTCATAGGGTTCTTCGCCGAGTACGACGCCACGCCGGGGCACAGCCAGAGGCCGGTGCCCTACGATGAGCCCGACGTGCCATATGGCCCCGGGTTCACCGACGCCCACAACATGTTGGGGGTCGCGGGCTGCTTCGCCGCCGTGGCGCTCCGTAACGCCTCTGAGGAACACGGGCTCCCTGTACGCATCAGGCTCCTAGGGACGCCGGCGGAGAAGCTCTGCGTCGGGAAGCCCTACATGGCGAGGGACGGGTTCTTCGACGGCATGGACGCGCTGCTGGCGTGGCACCCCGGCGGCCCCACAACCGTACTCGGGGAGGAGTGGCCCCGGACCTACAAGAGCATGGTATTCACCTTCAAAGTGGACGCCGCGGCGGAGGGCCAGAGCGGCGCGGTAACTTACCCGGGCGCCCTGGACGCCGCCGTCCTGATGTACAACAACGTGAACATGATGAAGGAGCACATGCCCTCGCTGATGAGGCGCGGCGGCAGCATCAACGAGTTCATCATGACCGGCGGCCAGTGCACCGTCGCCAACCCGGTGCATAGCCAGATCGTCTACGCGTGGAGGAACAGCGGCCTCGAGGACCAGGAGGCGGTGGGCAGCGTCGTGGAGCGGTGCGCCCGTGGAGCCGCCCTGGTGGCTGACTGCGAGGTGGAGCCCAGGGTCATAACAGCCGTCCGCACCGGCCTGCCCAACACAGTGATGAAGGACGTGGTTTGGAGGCACCTCATGGAGGTGGGTCCACCGGCCTACACCGAGGAGGACAAGGAGTTCGCCCGCGCCATACAGCGCACCGTAGGCGTGAAGCCCATGGAGGAGCCGCTGTACACCGAGATAGTGCCGCCGGAGAAGGCGTACGGTGACTTCCACCCGGCTGACGACGTCAACGAGTTCACTTGGCACTGCCCAACGGCGCGCCTATACGTCAGCAAGGCCCTGGCCCCCGTCCCCGGCGTCAGGTACCCGCGCTGGGCGAGCAGCGCACTGTGCGGAGTCGGCGTCACCCACAGGATGGGGATGTGCGCCGCCAAGGTGCTCAGCTTGAGCGCCGTGGAGCTCCTCCTGAGGCCTAAGCTGCTGAAGGAGGCGAAGGCGGAGTTTCTGGAGAGGAAGAGGCGGCGCGACGAGAAGCCGCTGCTGCCCGTGGGGCTGAAGCCGCCGATAGAGCTGCGTTGGCCCGAGTGGGTGAGCAGGCCCGGCGAGGAGTGGTGGATACCGCCGACGCGGTGAGCCGCTGCGTCGAGCCTCGTCCCTCTCGATGCGTCTGAGGCACCGGGAAAGAGAGATACCCTATTTAACACATTCGGGGATTCGTAGCAAATACTTTAAGGAAAAACGTGGAACTTTATTCACCCAAAGGTGTTGCAATGTCAAGCGATAACACTAAACTTTACGCAATGGTAGTGGTCGCCCTCCTCGTAGGGGCAGCGATAGGCTATGTGGCCAAGCCCGGGGCTCCCGCGGGGGAGACGGTTCCTAAGGAGGACTACGACGCGCTGCAGGCGCAGCTGTCTGAGGCGCAGGCGCAGATCACTGAGCTGAGCAAACCCCCAAAGGTGGGGCTTGTTCTGGCGACAGGCGGCCTGGGTGACAAGTCCTTCAACGACATAAGCTACGCGGGCTGCGTTAGGGCTCAAGAGGAGCTTGGCGTGGAGTTCGACTACGTCGAGCCCACGGCCATCGCCGAGTACGAGAGCTACCAGAGAGACTTCGCCATGAGCGGCGAGTACATGCTCATCATATGCATCGGGTTCGACCAGGCCGACGCCTTGGCGACGGTCGCGGCGGAGTACCCCGACCAGAACTTCGCCATAGTGGACATGGTTGTCGACGCCCCTAACGTGGCGAGCCTGACTTTCGCCGCCAACGAGGGCAGCTTCCTCCTAGGCGTCGTGGCGGGCATGACCACCGAGACGGGGAAGGTGGGCTTCGTCGGAGGCATGGACATCCCCCTCATCAGGGACTTCTTCGTGGGATACGAGGCCGGCGCCATCTGGGCAAACCCGGAGGTAACGGTGCTTGAGCCAGTGTTCGTCGGCGACTGGGGTGACCTAACCAAAGGCAAGGAGCTAGCGACGAGCCTAATCGAGGCGGGTGCAGACGGCATCTTCGCCGCGGCTGGCGGCAGCGGATTAGGAGCCCTGGAGGCGTGCGACGAGCTGGACGTGACAGGGTACGGCGTCGACGCGTGTCAGTGCTACCTCAACGACAACATGCTGGCGTCAATGACCAAGCGCGTGGACAACGCCGTCTACGAGATGATCCTCGACGCGCTGGTTGACAAGTTCCAACCCGGCTTCTACGGCGGCGGCCTAGCAGACGGGTGGGTAGGCATGTGCCGGCTACCCGACGAGGAGGCACTCTGGGAGAAGACGTTCGACTTCACGCACCCCCCGATATCGGAGGACATCTTGAACAAGGTCATCGAGGCCAAGAACAAGATCATCGCCGGCGAAATAACGGTGCCGTCAGGATACAGCTAATGGAAACCCTTTAACCTCTACTCTCTCACCTTTTTTCCGTTTCAAATGACCTCAGCCATCCAGATGGTGGGCGTCACCAAGACTTTTCCCGGCGTGACGGCTAACGACCACGTCGACTTCTCCGTTGATAAGGCCGAGATACATGGGCTGCTGGGGGAGAACGGTGCAGGAAAATCCGTTCTCATGAGCATCCTCTACGGTCTCTACAAGCCGGACAGCGGGGACATACTGGTGGACGGCGAGAAGGCGGAGATCTCTGGGCCCTCAGACGCCATGAGGCTCGGCATAGGGATGGTTCACCAGCACTTCATGCTGGTCCCCAGCCTGACGGTGGTGGAGAACGTCATCCTGGGGAGGGAGCCCACCGTCAACGGGGTGACGCTGGACAGAGAGAGGATGCTCAGAGACGTGGCTGAGTCATGTGAGAGGTATAAGCTGGACGTCGACGTCGAGGCACCCGTATACCAGCTTCCGGTGGGGGTACAGCAGAGGGTTGAGATACTTAAGGCCCTCTACAGAGGCGCGGACGTCCTGATACTGGACGAGCCGACGTCTGTCCTCACCCCCGGGGAGACAGAGGAGCTGTTCAACGCGGTCAGGGAGCTCAAGGCAGACGGCAAGACGGTCATATTCATCAGCCACAAGCTGAGGGAGGTCCTCGCCATCTGCGACAGGATCACTGTGCTGAAGAGGGGAAAGGTCGTCGGCACGGTGCTGGCCTCGGAGACGAGCGAGTGGCAGCTGGCGGAGATGATGGTGGGCCGTAAGATCGTCTACGAGTTCACCAAGGAGGCCGAGTGCGGCCTCGAGCCTGTGCTGAGTCTTGAGGGCCTCGAGTGCCTCAGCGACCGCGGGATCCCTGCGTTACGCGGGCTAGACCTCGATCTCTGCGGCTCAGAGATTCTCGGGGTGGCGGGGGTGGAGGGAAACGGGCAGACCGAGCTCGTCGAGGCGGTGATGGGGCTCAGGGAGTCAACAGGCGGCACCGTCAAACTCGACGGCAGAGACATCACGGACACGCCGCCCAGAACGAGGATACAGATGGGGGTGAGTCACATCCCCGAGGACAGGTATAAACGCGCCATCGTCCCAGACTTCAGCGTCCTTGAGAACCTGGTGCTCGGCAGCCAGAGGGACAGGTTCACCAGGAACGGGGTCAGCATCGACTTCGCCGAGGCTAAACGGTTCTCAAGGGAGATGATCAAAGACTATCAGATAGCCACCCCCGGCCCCGAGACCCTGATAAAGTACCTATCAGGGGGCAACCAGCAGCGCGTCGTCGTCGCCAGGGAGTTCAGCAGAGACCCCGAGGTCGTGATCGCCGCGCAGCCCACCAGGGGGCTAGACGTAGGCGCGACGGAGTACGTGCGACGCAAACTTGTCGAGATGAGGGACCGGGGAGCCGGTGTGCTGCTCATCTCAGCGGACCTGGACGAGATCTGGGCACTCAGCGACAGGGTGGCTGTCATCTACGAGGGAAGGATCGTCGCGGTCAAGCCGGTCGACGATACGGATCAGCAGGAGATAGGTCTGCTCATGGCGGGTGGCGGCTATGGGTGAACGGGTGACGCAGGCCTTCAGGCGTGTTTTCAGAGGAGGAGACGGCCTCCAGGATCTGATGATCCAGTTGGCCGCTATCCTGATCGCGTTCATCGTGGGCGCCGCTGTGCTCGCCGTGACGGGGTACAGCCCGCTGGAAGCCTACGTCTCGATGGCGTCGGGGGCCTTCGGGAGCAGCTACGGCGTGGGCCAGACGCTGACTCAGGCCACTCCCATAGTTTTCACGAGCATAGCGTTCCTCATCGGCTTGAAGGCGGGGCTGTTCAACATAGGCATCGAGGGACAGTTCCTCATGGGGGCCATGGGCGCCGCCCTGACAGGCGTCTACCTGGGCGGGCTCCCCTGGGTGATCCATGTACCTTTGACCATCTTGGGCGGCATTGTGGCTGGGGCCTTCTGGGCGTTTATACCCGCCGTGTTGAAGTCTCGTTTCGACGCCCACGAGGTCATCACCACCATGATGCTGAGCTACGTGGCCACACACTTCACGAGCTACCTGGTGAACTACCCCTTCAAGGCGCCCGGGTGGGTGGCCCAGTCTTTGAAGATCAGCGGCTCGGCTGAGCTGCCGCGGATACTGCCGCCCACCCAGCTTAGCGCGGCCATATTCGTCGCGGTGATTGTCACCGTGGCGAGCACGTACTTCCTCCAGAAGACCATCATCGGATACGAGCTCCGAGCCACGGGGCTCAACCCGTCCGCCGCGGAGAACGCCGGCATCAGCATAGACAGGAGCATACTCGTCTCCATGGCGCTGAGCGGCGCCGTGGCGGGGCTCGGCGGCGCCTGCGAGGTGATGGGCATCCACCGGAGGTTCATACAGGGCTTCAGCCCGGGCTACGGCTGGGACGGCCTCGCCGTGGCCCTCGTCGGGGGCCTCAACCCCGTGGGGAGCTTCTTCGCCTCGGTCCTGTTCGGGGCTCTACGCAGCGGGGGGATGATCATGACCCGCGCCACCGGTGTGCCCCTCGACATCGTCAAGATACTCCAGGCTCTGGTCATAATGTTCGTGGCGGCCCCCAAGCTCATCAGGGCGCTGCTCGGGAGGGAGCGGTGAAGATGGGTCTCTTCGACCTGATAAACACGGGGCTCTTCGCTGCCGCGATCCGTATGGCGACGCCCATCGCTTACGCGGCGCTCGGCGGGATGTTCAGCGAGCGCGTCGGCGTCATGAACATCGGGCTGGAGGGAATCATGCTGACGAGCGCGTTCGGCGGAGTCGCGGTCAGCTACTACACTGGCAGCGCGTGGCTGGGCGTCGTGGCCGCCATGCTCGTGGGAGGATTACTCGGTCTTTTACACGCCATAATCACTGTGAAGTACGCCGGAGACCAGATTGTGAGCGGCACCGGCATAAACATCCTGGCTGCGGGGTTCACCGCCTACATGAGCCAGGTGATCTGGGGAACCAGAGGCTCGTCCGACGCCGTCAACAGCATACCGGACCTGACCATCCCCGTGCTCAAACAGATACCCGTGCTGGGGGAGGTGTTCGGCACCCACTCGCCTCTCGTCTACCTGATGCCCATAGTCACAGCCGCCAGCTACATCGTGCTCTTCAAGACACCCCTCGGCCTCAGGATTAGGGCCGTCGGTGAGCACCCTGCGGCGGCGGAGACGGCCGGCGTCGACGTGGTGAGGATGAAGTACATGTGCGTCATACTGAGCGGGATGCTCGCGGGCATCGGCGGCGCGTTCCTCAGCCTCAGCCACCTCAACGTCTTCAACAAGGGCATGACGGGTGGACGCGGCTTCATAGCAATGGCCGCCATGATCTTCGGTAAATGGATGCCTTTCAGCGTCTTCGGGGCGAGCCTCCTCTTCGGGTTCGCCGACGCATTGCAGATGAGGCTCCAGAGCCTGGGGATACTGCCGCCCCAGATAATACTGGCCATCCCCTACGTGCTCACGGTGGC
>CAZQOX010000023.1:0-10925 GCA_964594895.1 uncultured Candidatus Bathyarchaeia archaeon | reverse complement strand
CGGCCCTGGCGAACTCCTCCATGAACTCCGCGGGCCTCTCCGTGTCGTTGGGCATACCCTCGTGGGCGTGGAGGGTGAACAGCACCCAGTCCGCCTGCCTGGCGGCGTCCCTGACTGCCTCCAGGTTCCCCTCCATGTCTCCCTCGTGTGGCCTCGTGTGTAGCCCCACGTCGTCGCCCGCGACGAACTCGTTATTCAGGAAGCGGTAGCTGTCCTCCTCTTGGTGGACCTCGGGCAGGTTTAGCTCGCCGTACACCTCTTTGAGTTTCTCGAAGGTCTCGGACTTCGCCTCATACCGTTTCTCGTAGCGCAGCGGGTTAAGCCCGGGCCTCCCCTTCATGTCGCGTCTCGCGTCCCCAGCCCTACCGAAGCTGGCGAAGCTGCTGCATGCAGAGATCAACGCGACCCTCCCCTTGCCCGTGTCCATGTACGCAGGCTCCCGCGCCTCAGCCAGGTTAACCCCTGTGCCTGCGTGGGGGAGGCCCGCCTGCTCGAGGTAGTGGAGCGTGCTGAAGAGGCCGCCGTACATGTAGTCGAGGCTGTGGTTGTTGGCGGTGCTGAACATGTTGAACCCCATCCAGGTGAGCTCGTCCAGGATTTTGGGAGGAGCTCGGGTGTACGTGCCCCCGCACTCGGCCGCCGGGTAACAGTCGTCGTCGTAGTCGTGGAGAAGCATCTCCAGGTTCGTGAAGGCCACGTCGACGCCCCGGATCAGCTTGAGCAGTCTCTCGAACTGCGGCTCAGAGTATACAGACTGTCTGAGGGTGATGAGGGAGTCCCCCGTCGCCACAAGTGAAATTCTCTTCAATTTCAACACTTATGGATACTAAGTTCAAGAAGGATATAATTTAATGCTCTAATCAGAATGAAACATTATCATCACAAGGAACTCCTGTGAAGCCCATTCACGGCTCTATCGAAAGCATACATTCCATAAGGAATTATTGTCGCAGTAACAAATTAATAATAGAATAAGGTTCATACAGGAAGCACAGGAGGCTAAAAGACTCAATCACGTAAAAGAACTCGTGTGCCGCGAATGTGGCGCACAGTATCCTGATATTTTAATCCACGTCTGTGAGAAGTGTTTCGGACCCCTCGAAGTTGTCTACAACTTCGATAAAATCTCCCTGAGTAGAGCGAAGATAAGCGGCAGGCCCAAGAACCTGTGGCGCTATCGGGAGCTCCTCCCGATAGGGTACGATGACTCCATCGTCGATCTCGGCACGGGCTACACCCCCCTGCACCGCGGCAGGAGGCTGGGGGATCATCTGGGCCTCAGGAACCTTTACCTCAAGGACGACACAGTCAACCCAACCAACTCTTTCAAGGATAGACCCTCATCGGTGGCCATCTCGAAGGCGATAGAGTTCAAGGCTAGAGCCGTGGGCTGTCCTTCAACCGGCAACCTCGCCGCGGCCGTAGCGGCTCACGCAGCTAAAGCCGGGCTGCCCTGCTACATCTTCGTTCCCGCGGACACCGAGAAGACCAAGATCCTTCAGGCCATGACCTATGGAGCTAACCTCGTCGCCGTTGATGGGACCTATGACGAGGCGAACAGGCTGGCGGCTCAGGTGGCTGAAAAATACGGCTGGGCTTTCGCCAACATAAACCTGAGGCCATACTACGTCGAGGGCTCGAAGACCCTGGCCTTCGAGGTGTGTGAGCAGCTTGGGTGGAGGGCACCGGACAGTATCGTCGTCCCCCTGGGGAGCGGCGCCCTGATGCTGGCGATAAAGAGAGGGTTCGAGCAGTTCATGGAGCTAGGCCTCATCGAGGAGAAACCCGTCAAACTGATCGGAGCACAGGCAGAGGGATGCGCCCCCATAGTCGACGCCTTCAAGGCGGGCAGCGAAGACGTCACCCCCATTGAACACCCGGAGACCATAGCGAAGAGCCTGGCGATCGGCGACCCCGGCGACGGATACTATGTCCTGAAGGCGATTAGGGGTTCAGGAGGCGTCGCCGAGTCCGCAACTGACAAGGAGATCCTTGCGTCGATCCGGCTCCTCGCCTCAAAGGAGGGGGTATTCGCTGAGCCGGCGGGGGGCGTCACGGTGGCGGTGCTGCAGAAGCTGGCGAAACAAGGGTTAGTTAGCTCTGATGAGACCGTTGTCTGCTGTATAACTGGAAACGGTTTCAAGGCAGCCGAAACCATCGAGAAGGACCTACCCGACTTGACCGTCATCAAGCCGACCCTGAAAGCCTTCACGGAGATAGAGGAGGCTTGAGAATGGGGAAGGCAACAGTAACTCTCCTAGGCGCCCTGGCAACAGTGGCTGGCGAGAGGGAGACGGATATCGAGGCCTCGACACTTGGACAGGCGCTGGAAGCTCTCTCAGCCAAGTTCGGGGAGGAGTTCACCGACAAGCTTTACGAAGCCCCCGGGAGACCCAGGAGGTTCATCAACATCTACATCGATGGAAGGGACTACCGATTCATGAAACTCTTGGAGACGAAGCTGCGTGGCGGCGAGACCATCGCCCTCATCCCAGCGGTGAGCGGGGGATGACTGCACTGCATAATCGGCGTCCGCTCTTCTCGAGTGGCTGCCGGGAGCTGACCCTGCTTGTCAAGGTTTAACATAGAGGGCTTCTCCGATGGGGAGCTGGAGTTCTACTCCAGGCAGATAGTGATGGACGAGATTGGCCTAGACGGCCAGAGGAAGCTGAAAAACGCTCAAGTATGCCTCGTCGGCGTGGGAGGCCTGGGGAGCTCCATAGCCATCCAGCTCGCCTCGATGGGCGTCGGTCGCCTCAGGCTCGTGGACATGGACGTCGTGGAAGCCTCCAACCTCCAGAGGCAGCAGCTATACGGCGTCGACGTGGTCGGGTATCCTAAGGTCGAGGCCGCAGCGATCCGGCTTAAACAGCTGAATCCATACGTGGAGGTCGAGGCTCTACCCCTTGCCCTCACCCCCGTCAATGCGGAGAGGATAATCGAGGGAGCGGACGTCGTCGTGGACGGCCTAGACAGGATGTCGCCGAGGTACGCCCTCAACCGGGCCTGCTTCAAGGAGGGGATTCCCTACGTGTTCGGGGCTGCAATCACCCAGGTCGGGAACGCATCGACGATCATCCCTGGGGAGACTCCGTGCCTTGAGTGCTTCCACGGGGGCATAGCCGACGACGAGATGCCATCGTGCTCCGTCGTGGGCGTACACCCCTCCATAATCAACGTCATAGCGAGCATCCAGGTGACCGAGGTTACGAGAATCATACTCGGAAGACAGCCCGTACTCGCGAGTAAGCTCCTCTACTGTGATCTACACGATCTTTCGTTCCAGAAGATACGGCTCGTGAAGAACGATGACTGCCCCGTATGCGGAAAAGAAGCGGATGGGGGGGCCTCACCCATAGAAAACGGATCAGTCCAGGAGATATGCGGAAGGAACGGTCGTCGGGTGTTTGTGTTCACTCCAGATGATCACATGGACATAGACCTCCCGACTCTGAACAGGCAGCTGGAATCCTCGGGCTACGACATAGACGTGACGGCCAGCCTGGGGACGACCTTTAACAAAGGAACCAGCTTGAAGGCTAGCGTGCTGAAAAGCGGCGTGACAATCCTGGAAGGCTTAGGCACAATAGAGGACGCAGAGGAACTCAGGAGCAGGCTGCTGAGCATTTAAAGGGGACTCTGTCTCCTATTTTTCTCCAATCTCAGCTAATGGGCCTCAGTTCCTTCTTGATTCTCTCGTACTCCTCGTCATCCATCGTCTTTGTTAACGTCATTTCTTCGTCATCTCTGCTGAACGATATTTTCACTGGTACGTTCCTCGGGGCATCCGAGTACCGTAGAGTCAGGGCGGCGCCTAGGTCTATCGTTTCCTCGTTAATTTCAGTCGTGATGAGAGAGGTGGGACCCATGTGGTCAACCACGCTCATGTGTGGTATCCCCCCACTCCTAGCCATCGCCGTGAGGAATCCGTTCTCCGACTCGTCTCTTCCCACGATTATCTTCGAGCCTCCAACCCTGAAATGTCTGCCGAACCTCAGGAGTAACACCTGTTGCAGGCTCAGCGTCCCCTCGTGATCCAAGAGGTCCTTGAGTTTCTTCGCGTATTGGGGGTCTGTTAACAGGCATCCCCCGGCGGGGCACGGGTAGTCCACGATGTTGAACTCTTCAGCCAGCTTCATCTGCGGTATTCTCCTTCTTCCCCGTATCGACCTGAAGTCTCCCCGTTTCAACAGGCCCCTTCTCTCAGGCACGGTCTCGGGGAGGAGACCCCCCGAAAGGGGCCTAAGTATGCGCCCCTCGAGGCCAGCCTCTCTCTCTATCAAAGTCATTGCCGAGAGTCTCTGGGAGAACGGACGTTCATCCAGCACCTCCCCCGTCACAAGGCACTCTGCACCTATCTCCTCCGCGAGTTTACTGGCTTTCCTGAGCATCGTTATCCTGCAATCGATGCAGATATTCATCTGGCTGCCATATCCGTTAGGCGGATCCATCACCAGCTTAAGGAATTCCTCACCGAGGCCGACGTGATGTACTATGATGCCAAACTTTTCACCAGCAGAGTCGACGGAGCACTTGTCACATTGACAGAAGGGCGTGGTGAAGTGAACTGCCTCCACCTCGAAGCCCATGTCGAGGACCATCTTCACCGCCAGAGTGCTATCCAGTCCACCGGAAAGTAGTGCGAGCGTCTTCATGTGTCCCAACGCTTCCTCTTTTACACGTTTACGTTGTATCCTCAATTACCAGATCCTAAACGATCCATTATCATCATTTGCTTTAATCAGCTGTCAGGAGTGCGAAATTCTACGGAGTTTTAATCATTTCAACGAGACCCATGGAGCATGCGCATACCCCGATCTGCCGGAGGCTCGGCATCGCCTCCTTGTGGAGCTCGCATATAAGCCCCTCCGTTCTGATGGCCTGACAGGTTCGGCACAGCTTCAGGAGCTGTATGTCCGAGGGGTTGTCGTCGTTCACCAGGTCGTTGACGAGGTCGGAGATCAGTTCCCTTATCCTCTCCGAGCCTTTGATGACCTCGAGCGCCTTGTCTCCTCGAGACTTGTTAAGGTATTGAGTGATGGCTGCGGGTGTGACGTCCATCCTTTTCGCCGCCTCAGACTTCTTCAGCCCCGCCTCGTCGACGAGTTGGCGGGCGATGGCCACTCTGAGGGCGGGTAGAATATACTGTACAACTATCATGCATGGCGGCTTCATCGCGGTCTCGACTGTGTTATAGACAGAAGGCTTATATATTTAACGCCGTTAATATTGGGTTAACGGCGTTAAATATTTGTTAACGGCGTTAAGGTGTGATAAAAATTGGCGTATGACATACTGGACCTCATCGGTCAAACCCCCATATTGAGAATAAACAGGATCACCGAGGAAGGCTCAGCCGAAGTGTGGGCTAAGCTGGAGTGGTATAACATCGGCGGCTCCGTAAAGGACCGGATGGCTAAGTACCTGATCGAGTACGCTGAATCCGCCGGGGCGTTGGACAGGGAGAAGACCATCCTGGAGGCGACCTCCGGGAACACCGGGATAGCCCTAGCCATGATAGCCGCGGCCAAGGGATACAAGATAACCATCACGATGCCCGAGTCCGTGACCCTCGAGAGGCGGAAGCTCATCGAGGCGTACGGTGCGGAGCTGATACTCTCTCCAGGCGTCAAAGGCACCGGTGGGGCGGTTGAGCTCAAGCAGAAGCTCCTCAAGGATGACCCCGACAAGTACATCGACATCAACCAGTTCAAAGACCCGGCCAACATAATGGCACACTATCAGACTACCGGTCCCGAGATCATACAGCAGACGAACGGTAAGGTCGATCTGGTCGTAGTCGGCGTCGGCACCGCTGGGACGGGCGTAGGCACCTCGTTAAGGCTGAAACAGTTCAATGAAAAGATACGGATCGTCGGTGTCATCCCAGAGCTAGGATACGCCATCCAGGGGCTCAGAAACCCCGCCGAGCCATACCCCACGGAGCTATATGATCGGGCGAAATTCGACGAGATCGTTGAGATCCCGAGAGACGAGAATCCTGCAATATTTGAGACAGCCAGGAGGGTGGCGAAAGAAGAGGGGCTGCTCGTGGGAATAAGCGCCGCTTCCATCCTCTACGTGGCTCTGAAGAAGGCCAAGGAGCTTGGACGAGGGAAGACTGTAGTAGCTGTTCTCCCGGACTCTGGAATGAAGTATCTCAGCACACCGCTGTTCGAAGACTGACCAGTTTCCTCTGAACCGGGAGGGGGCGACATCGATTGAAAAATCTGAGAGACGTCCTGAGTGCGGGCGAAGATGTTCGACGGCGGCACATGCCTCGCTTTATCGTTCTCGGGTCGTGTAAAGTGTCTATCTTGGGTCGCGTTCCATGAGGCATCAGTCAGGCTACATGCATCTTACTCAGACTGTTGAAGAACTAGCAGCTAACCAGCTTTCTGACAGCTTCCAGCCCGGCCATTAACCCTGTCACCGTCTCAGGTGGCCCCGCCCCCGGGCCCATGATAGTGGCCGGCCTCCTCCACCCCCTGGGATAGAACCTGACCACGTTGTCCGACTCCCGGGAGCCCGCGATCATGTCCCCCCTGGGCACCTCCTCGAACCCCACGGTATAGCTGTCGCTCTCCAGGTTAGCCGTCCCCAGGTACCAGACGGCGTTCCCTGCCTTGTTAGCGGCTCCGACGCGCTCCCTCATCGCACGGTCCAAGCCCCCCAGCCCCGCCATGAACTCCTGCACGGGGACGTCCCTCAGGTCCGCCGGCACCATGTCCTCCACGATCACGCATTCGCGTTCGACATCGCTCCCGCACATCCTGCCGATGATCACAAGCTTCCGCGCGAAGTCCTCGCCCCTGAGGTCATCCCTTGGATCCGGCTCGGTGTACTCCCTGGGCGGGCTCATCGCCTCCCCAAGCGCCACCGATATGTGCCTCCCCTCGTTCACCCTCTGGCTCAGGTAGTTCATCGTTCCGCTCAGGCAGCCCGTCACCCTCTGGAAGCCGTCGCATCCCAGCCTCTCCACCAGGTCGGGCACCCGCAAGCCGGCGCCGGCTGTCGTCCCGATGTCCAGCACCCGCCCCTCGTCCACCGCCCTCGCCATCAGCCTGCGGAACTCCCGGGAGGACGAGTCCGCGAAGGGCACCTTGTTGGAGGTCACCACGTGGGAGTGCCCCAGCGCCTCGTAGAGAAGGTCGTATGTCTCAGCCCCGGTCACGTCGACGAGGGCGTCGACCTCTCCCTCCCTGAGGACGCTCAGCATGCTCACATGCCTCTCATGCTCCCCCTTGAGGTCGCTGAGGCGCCCCCCTGAGCCCTTCATGTCCAGGACCCGGGTAAGCTCCTCGCGTCTGAACCCCTCCCCCTTGGCGATGGCGCCGCTTCTGTCCGCGAGGGCGACGAACTTCACGGAGGGCCTGTCCATGGCACGCCTCACGAGCTCGCCGCCGATGGTGCCGACGCCCAGAATCGCAACTCTCAGGTGTTTCATCGGTCCAACCTACAGGTACCCTCTGGCTTTCATGAACTCGGCGTTCTGCACAGCCCCGGCGCCGGCGCCCTTCTCCAGGTTGTCGCTGGTCAAGATATACGTGAACCCCTTCTCAACGATGGGGTTCTCCTGAAGCCGCCCCACGAGGGTCACCATGAATCCCTTCGATCTGTGGAGCTTGGGCTGGGGCATGTCCACCTCGTCGAGGACCAGGATAGGCCACTCGGCGTTGGTGGGAAGGTCTAGATCCTGAGGCTCAGACCTGAAGCCCTCCAGTGCTTTCCTGACGCCCCCCAGGGTGGCGGGGCGAACCGTCTCCACGTCCACCACCTCGGTATGCACCTTCTCGACGTATACCCGGGTACAGGTCGCATGTACCTCTATGCCGGCGTCTATGACCCTGCCGTCGACAAGCCTCCCAAAAATCTTGTTTATCTCCGCGACGACCTTACCCTCTTCGCCCTCGATCCACGGGTAGACGTTCATCTCAACCATCTTGCGGTAGGGCGAGTCCGCCCGGAGCCCCTTCTCTCCGGCCCCCGACAGCGACTGCATCGAGACCATCCGCACACTCCTCACCCCGAAGGCGTCCTGGATGGGCTTCAGGGACATCGCCAGCCCCACCACCGTGCAGTTGGGACCCGGTAAGACGTAGCCCTTCCAGCCTCTGTTCGCCCTCTGGGCGTCCACGAGCTTGACGTGCCCGGGGTTCACCTCGGGGATGAGCACCGGGACGTCGTCCTCGTACCTGTACGCGGAGGCTGTGCTGAACACCGGAATGTGCTCAGCGAACCTGGCCTCAGCCTCCTTAGCCACCGAAGACGGCAGGGCGCTGAAGGCGAGGTCGTAGGCCTCTGGGTCCACCTTGTTTATGTTCTGTACCGTCGTCTCCATGACGTCGTCGCTGGGCGTCTCCTCGAAGAATACGGCGCCCTCGACGGCGTCCCTGTAGCTCTTTCCCTCGGACCTCTCCGAGGCCGCGAGGCAGGATATCTCGAACCAAGGGTGGCCCGCCAGGGCCTCCACGATGTTCTGGCCGGCTGCGCCGGTCGATCCCAGTATGCACGCTCTCATCTTATCCATTCTCTTCACCTTATACGAAAAACTCCGTGTACAGTGCGGCGACGGCTCTCGGGATTTCTGCGTCGTCTACAGCAAAGCGGATAATGTTTTCGCTGTTGGGCTGCGTCGCCTGCTCGATGTTGACCCCGTGCCTGGCGATGCTGCCTGTTATGCGGCTGAACAGCCCTCTAATGCCTCGCATACCGGAGCCGATTACGCTGAAGGTGCCCTTCCTGCCTTCCAAGGGGATCGCCTCCATTACTGCGTCGAGCCCCCTCAGCGTCTTGAGGGCACGGTCAGCGTCGGCCTTCGGCATCAGGAACGAGACCTGGTAGCCGGAGGTCGACAAGTATCGGATGTCGACGCCCTCCCTCGACAGCGCCTCGAAGACGCTGGCGTACACCTCGGTGGGCGTCAGCGACTGGGTGGGAAGCAACTTCAGTCCATAGAGGTTACGCTGGAAGCTGATGGCCTTGGGTCTTCCGAAGCTGTTCTCGATGTGGTTTCCCTCCTCGGGGCCTATGATGGTGCCCTCGTCTTGCGGTCTGAGTATGTTTTTGATCTGGAAGCGGATGTTTCTCCCCATGAGCGGGTTCAGCACCTTGTAGTGCGCCACCTTAGTCCTCTCCTCACGGAGCAGCTCGGAGGCCTCGACGTAGGTCAGGTAGGGGACGACCTGCGGGGGCGGCGCGTCACCGAGGATCTTATTGGTCTCCGGGTCTCCTCTCATCTCCGCCATGAACTTGGGGTCTACCGTCATCACGCCGTCCGTATCCGTGTACTTCACCACCCTGCTGGCCTTCAAGCAGTAGCCCAGACAGGCGGCCGTGTCGTCGGAGCCCCCCCGGCCCAAGATGGTGACCCTGCCCTCGTGGCTCCTGCCGGAGAACCCGGCTATGATCGGCACCCTCCCCGCCTCCAAGCAGGGAATAAGTGTCCCCTCGACCCTCTCGCACGTCTCCTTCAGGTCGACCGCCGCGTCGCCGAGGTTGTCGTCGGTAACGAGGAGCTCCTCCCCGTAGAAGCAGCTGCTCTCGATGCCCCTCACCTTCAGGTGCTGTGACAGCACCCGAGACGAGAAGTTCTCGCCTCTCGAGACGGCGTAGGCGTAGACTGAGCCGTTCAGCTCGCCAGAGGAATTGATGTAGGATATGACGTGCCCCAACTTCTCCAACTCGCCAGACAGCTCTGACGGGTCTCCATCCGAGGGCATGGCGCTTAGGTGCCGACTCTTCAGATCCTCCATGAAGGATCCAAGATCACCCTCCTCCGAGCCACTGTTGTTGAGGGCTTTCATGATCCGGTCGGTCACGCCTTTCATGGCTGATACGACGCAGATGGGGGCTCGGGACTGCTCAACCTCGCTAGCGACGACGCCGGCTGCCCTCTCGAAGTTTTCCAGGTTATTGAGAATGGAGCCGCCGAACTTCAGCACTTCAACTTCCATGTTCAACACAACCTCAATCCACGGTTCTCGTGGCTACCTAGCCGAGAGCCTCCTCAATGCTCCTCAGGTCGGCGTCGACAACCTTCGGAGGGTTGGCGAAGCTGGGTCTCAAGTCCTCCATGGCACCCGTGTGATAGCGTACCGTTGTGTCGGGATCCTTGAGAAGGTGACCCGTTAGGACGCAGACCACCTCCTCGTCTTGGCCTATCACCGCGGCCTCGCGGAGCTTCTTGGCTCCGGCCACCGAGGCCGCCGACGCGGGCTCACACCCTACGCCGGAGGCGTCCACGACGGCCTTGGCGTCCATTATCTCGGCGTCCGAGACGCACTCCACGACGCCGTCGGTCTCACGTATGGTGTTCAACGCCTTCACCCAGCTCACGGGGTTACCTATCTTGATGGCTGAGGCCACGGTCTCGGGCTTCACGGCCTCGAGGTGGTTGAGCTTGCCTCTCCAGAGCCTGTAGAAGGGGTTCGCCCCCTCCGCCTGGATGGAGGCGATCCGGGGCGTCTTCTCGATGAGGCCCAGCTGCTTCAGCTCCCGCAGCGCCTTGCCGAAGGCGGCCGTGTTGCCCAGGTTCCCCGCCGGGACCGCGATCCAGTCCGGCGGCTCCCAGCCTCTCTGCTGCAGTATCTCGAAGACTATGCTCTTCTGGCCCTCCACCCTCCACGGGTTCAGGCTGTTGAGGACGTAGAACCCCAGCTCCATGCTGCTCTCCTTGACGATCCTCATGGCGTCGTCGAAGCTTCCCTTCACCTGGATCACGTGGGCGCCGTATGCCAGCGCCTGAGCCAGCTTGCCGTAGGTGATCTCTCCCTCGGGTATGAACACGACTGCCTTCAGACCAGCCTGGGCCGCGTACGCCGCCATCGATGCACTTGTGTTGCCGGTGGAGGCGCACGCGACCACGCTTGCCCCGCTTCTCACCGCCTCCGAGACCGCGACGGTCATGCCCCGGTCCTTGAAGC
>CAZQOX010000022.1:0-11093 GCA_964594895.1 uncultured Candidatus Bathyarchaeia archaeon | reverse complement strand
ACCGGTGGAACAGAAGACCTATATCAGGATACCTAGAGACCGGGTGGGCGTCCTACTAGGACCCAAAGGGAGGAACAAGAAACGCTTAGAGGCGACGTTTCAGGTGAACCTCACCGTCGACAGCGAGACAGGGAACGTCGAGATAACCCCCCAGCCCGACCAGACAGACGTCTCGGTCCTTTTCACCGTCCGCAACATATCCCAAGCCATCGGGCGCGGCTTCAGCCCCAGACGGGCCATGACCCTCCTGAACGAGGACCAGGACATACTCATCCTAGACCTTGAGGAGTACGTGGGCACCAGCAGGAACGCCCTAGGCAGGGTCAAGGGCAGGATCATAGGCAAGGAGGGTAAGAGCAGGGCGCTCCTGGAGGAGTTGACGGAGTGTCTCATAAGCGTCTACGGCGGCACCGTCGCCATGATAGGCAGCTACGAGATGCTCTCCGTGGCCAAGGAGGCGGTGGAGATGCTCATCAACGGCGCGTTCCATAAGACTGTGTGGAATCACCTATATGCGTATAGACGCAAGATGAAGAAGGAGAAGGGGGAGCTCTGGTACGAGCCCAAGCGTAGGAGGGAGACACGCTAACGTCGAAGACCGAATACCAGTCGATCAGCCCGGCGGACTTCTTCTACCGTAACAGGGAGATCGCGGGCTTCAGCAACCCCAGCAGGGCGACGTACACAGCGGTGAGGGAGCTCGTCGAGAACAGCATGGACGCCTGCGAGGCACAGCGGGTGCCGCCGGACGTCTACCTCAGGATAACGGAGGTGGATGACCACAGGGACACCGAGACCAGTATATACAAGCTCAGGATCGAGGACAACGGCACAGGGGTCCCCGCGGAGCACATCCCCCAGGCGTTCACGCAGGTCTTCTACGGAAGCAAATACATCCTCAAGCAGGCCCGGGGCACCTTCGGCCTCGGCGGAACCATGGCGGTGCTCTACGGCCAGATCACCACCCACAAGCCCGTGCAGGTCATAAGCAGCACGGACGGCGAGATCCACGAGTTCACCATGATGATCGACATCCAGAACAACCGCGCCAACATACTCAAGCATAACATCAGGCAGAACCCGTCGGGGTGGCGCGGCACCGCCCTGGAGCTTCAGATGGAGGGCGACTACAGCCGCATAATGTACAAGCTCATCGAGTACCTGAAGCAGACGGCGATGATTAACCCCTACGCCGACATCACCTACGTGGACCCCCGCGGCAGGCTCTACAAGTTCGAGCGAGGCACGGATAAGCTGCCGCCCCTGCCCCAGTCGGTGAAGCCACACCCCCACGGCGTCGACGTCGAGACCTTCAGGAGGCTCATCTCAGCCACCAAGACCAGGAACATGAAGCAGTTCATGATGGAACACTTCCAGGGGGTCGGCTCAACCACCGCCGAGAAGTTCCTCGACCTCGCCGACATAAGCAAGAAGGCCAATCCCAAGACCCTGAGCCCCGAGAACATGGTGAAGGCTGTCCGGGCGACCCGTGAGTATACCGGCTTCAAGCGCCCCGACGCCAGCTGCCTCAGCCCCATTGGCGTGGAGCTGCTGGAGACTGGTATAAAGAAGGAGCTGAGCCTCACAGAGGAGGACTACATCAAGGTGGTGACCCGGAAGCCCAGCACCTACCTCGGGTTCCCTTTCATAGTGGAGGCCGCCGTAGTCACCGGCAAGACGGTGCGTAAGGCCCACGGCCCCGGCATAACCATCTACAGGTTCGCCAACAGGATACCGCTCCTCTTCGACGAGAGCAGCGGCGTCGTCTGGAAGGCGGCGAACAGGAACATCAACTGGAAGACCTACAACGTGGAGAGCGACACTTCGCTCGTCATAGCGGTCCATGTCTGCAGCACCAAGATACCGTACAAGACAGTCGGCAAGGAGTACATGGCTGACCAGCCAGCGGTGGAGCGCGAGGTAACCAACGCCATCAGGGAGGCCGCCCGAGGCGTGAGAAGATACTTCAACCGCAGGTTCAGGATAGCCCGTGAGCGTAGGAGGCTGAACATTTTCGGCAAGTTCCTGCCAGTGATCGCGGAGTTCAGCTCGAAGCTCGCCGAGAAGGAGATCCCCGACATAGAGCCTCTGCTGAGCGTGGTGAGCACGGATATACCAGAGGTGGAGAAGAAGTTGGAGGAGGTATCGGAGATTGTCGAAGACGCGTCGGAGTGAGGCGGAGCGCCGCAGGGAGGCCATGGAGCAGAGCCTCACCGGCCTAGGGAACCTGATCTATGAGCAGATCACCAACCAGGAGTTCCCGTGGATACACATGCAGAGCAGGTCCACGGACAACATAATGTACGACCCGGAGGAGCGGCAGTACGTACTCGGCCCCAGGATGATACGGCGCCACAGCCGCAACATCCGCCACATAAGGCCATTCACCCAGCTCGTATGGACCGCGTGGTTCGCCAAGGAGCTGGTCAGGCAAAGGAAGACCAGCACCCTGAGGGAGGTCTACTACTCGGCCAGGGGCCATCGGGACATCGAGTACAACAACCAGCAGGAGAGCGACAACATCATCACGGATATGGAGGTCGCGTTGAACAGGGGCCGTGAGGACTTCCACATCTTCCCCGAGGAGCGGAGCGCCATCTTCGGCGACCTCACCATAGAGTACACGGTGCCGGGGTACGAGGGGCGGCGCACAAACCTCACGGACCACCCCGACGGCGTCATGATAGGCCCCGCCGTCACCAGCAGCGAGTTCATCGAGACCAGCGCCGACAAGGTGCTGGTCGTAGAGAAGGGCGCCATGTTCACCAGGCTGGTGGAGGAGAGGGCCCACGAGAAGTTCAACGCCATCCTCATCCACACCGCCGGCCAGAGCCCGAGGGCCACCAGGGGCATCATCAACAGGCTCAACCATGACCACGGGCTGCCGGTCTACATCTTCACGGACGGCGACCCGTGGGGCATACACATCGCCATGGTCATCATCAGCGGCTCCGCCAACGCCGCCCACCTCAGGGGGCTCACGACGCCCGACGCCGAGTGGATAGGCGTCTGGGGCACGGACATCATAGACTACAAGCTGCCCACGGAGCCGCTGACGGAGTACGACCACAAGCGTCTCCTCGAGCTCAAGGACGACCCCCGATACACGGGCGACATATGGCAGAGGGAGCTGGACGTGTTCCTGGAACTGGAGCAGAAGGCCGAGCTTGAGGCCTTCAGCCGCTACGGCCTCACCTACATCGTGGACGAGTATCTACCGGCGAAGCTCGGGAGCTAAGCATTTTTTTACCAGTCGCGACATTCAGTCTTGATCACGTTGGAGCGGAGAATCAGCCTAAGCGTCAAGGGGCTCGCGGCGGTGCTCGCGGGCTTCCTCTTCCTCGCAACCGGAGCCATGCTCTACCTGAAGACGGCCAGCACAGAGATAGGTTCGGTGAACCCCTGGCTGTTCAAGCCCCTCGGCATAGCGTTAGTGCTGGTCGGGTTGGTACTGTTGGCTTCGAGGGATGAGTAACTTGGCGGTCAAAGGCGTCATAATGGCGGGGGGGATAGGCACCAGGTTCCGCCCCCTGACAGAATACTTCCAGAAGTGCATGATCCCCATCGGGGACCAGCAGAAGCCCATACTGGAGTATGTGGTGCGGCTCTACGGCTACCACGGCGTGAGGGACCTGATTCTGCTCGTGGGCTACAAGCATCAGCAGATAAAGAACTACTTCGACGACGGCGAGAGGTTCAACGTCAAGATGAGCTACATGGTGGACGCCCCTGACATGGCTGGGAGCGCAGGAGCCACCCTGAACGCCTACAGGAAGGGAGCCCTGACCGAGGAGGACACCATGATCGTCTACTACGGTGACGTCATAAGCAACATCAACCTACGCGAGATGATCAGGTTCCACGAGGACGCCGGAGCCAAGATCACCGTGGCCCTAGCCCCAGACTTCCAGGTGAACGTGGGCGTGGCCGAGCTGGACGGAAGCTGGATAAAGAGCTTCAAGGAAAAGCCTCACCTCAAGACGGCTGTAAGCATAGGCATGCTGATACTGGACGGATCCGTGCTGCGGGAGATGGAGGAGCTCCACAGCCGCGGCACGTTCGAGAGCTTCGACCTCATGGGCGACGTGGTCCAGTACCTCGTAGACAAGAAGGACAAGGTCGCCGCCTACATCACGGAGGCCTTCTGGTACGACGTGGGCAGCATCGAGCGGTACGAGAGACTCAGCAACGGACGCGTAAGCGAGGAGCTGGGGTTCCTCCTATAGCGCGTTTTTCAGGGTCGGAAAACTTCTTAACCCGATTTCAAACTTCAATACCGGCGAAACATACTTGAAAGCCCTTGTTCTAGCCGGAGGATTCGGCACGAGGCTCAGGCCCCTGAGCTGCAGCCGGCCGAAGACTCTCTTCTCGTTGGCGAACCAGCCCATCATAGACTACGCCTTGCAGAGCCTCGCCGAGGGAGGAGTGGAAACCGTCATCCTCTCCATCCACTACATGGCGGATAAAATCGTCCGCTACCTCGGCCCAACCAAGTACGACATGGACATCCTCATTTCACGGGAGCAGCGGCCCCTCGGTAAAGGCGGAGGGGTAAAGAACGCCGAGGACATGCTCAAAGGGGAGCCATTCATAGTGATCAACGGCGACATCATCGCGGACCTGGACCTGCGCCGATTCATCAGCTTCCACGAAGAGAAAGGCGGTCTGGCTACGATAGCCCTCCACCGGGTCACCGACCCGAGCAGGTACGGCTCCGTGGAGCTCGACCGGGAGGAAAGGATAACCAGGTTCGTCGAGAAACCTATGCAAGGGATGGCGCCCAGCAACCTCATCAACGCCGGGATATACGTCCTCGAACCCGAGGTTCTGGAGTACATGCCCCCCGGGAAGAGGTTCGACACGGAGGTGGATGTCTTCCCAGTCCTCGCCCAAGAGAGGAAGCTGTTCGGCTTCGAGTTCCATGGCTACTGGTCGGACATCGGCGTACCCGAGGAATACCTCAACGCGAACGCCGCGATCCTCGGGAAGATGAGCGGGGGCGCTGATAACAGGAACGCGGACGTGGACCCCACTGTCACCGTCAGGAAGCCGTGCATATTCGGGGACAGCGTGAACATAGGCGCCGACTCGGTCATAGGCCCCAACGTCAGCATCATGGACAACGTCCACGTAGGGAGGAGCGTCAGGATAGAGAACAGCATAATCTTCGCCGGGGCCTCAGTCGAGGACCGCAGCAGAGTCAGGAACGCCATCATAGGGGAGAACGCCGTACTGGGGCAGGGGGTCAAGGTGGAGTCGGGGGGCCTCATAGGCGACTACGCCCAGATAAAGGACGGCGTGACCATCGCAGGGGGAGTAACCATCTGCCCGGCCACGACCGTCGTAGAGAGCATACTTGAGTCTAAAAAGGTGATGTGATGCAGAGGCTATTCGGCAGCAACGGAGTCCGGGGCGTCGTGAACCAGGGGCTGACCATCGAGCTGGCGTCGGGTGTAGCGGCGGCGGCCGGCCACGTCCTGGGCAGGGAGATGGCTGTAGGCAGGGACGGCCGCACCAGCAGCCCCATGATCAGGGACGCCGTCGTCGCGGCTCTTCTCAGCGTCGGCTGCAACGTCCACGACATGGGCGTACTGCCCACCCCGGCTCTCCAGTACCTCATCAGGCACCTCGGCCTCGACGGCGGCATAATGGTCACCGCGAGCCACAACCCGCCAGAGTTCAACGGCGTCAAGGTGGAGGCCGGGGACGGCGCCGAGGTCTCCAAGGAGACCGAGGAGCGGATAGAGGGGCTCTACTACAGGGGGGAGCCGAGACCCGTGCCATGGGACCAGGTGGGCGTAGTAACCGAGCACGACGGCTTGGAGTCGTACATCGACGCAGTGCTCAGCCAGGTAGACGTGGACGCCATAAGGGAGAAGGGATACAAGGTGGCCTTGGACACGGGGAACGGCGTCGCGGCCCTCACGGCGCCCCAGGTGGCCAGCCTCCTGGGCTGCAGCGTGTACACCGTCAACACGGAGATAGACGGCTCCTTCCCAGGCAGGGGAAGCGAGCCCACCCCCGAGAACCTGAGCGCCCTCAAGGAGATCATGAAGGCCACGGGAGCCCACATGGGTATAGGGTTCGACGGCGACGGGGACCGCAGCATCGTGATAGACGAGAACGGGGTGGCCGTCTGGGGGGACAAGACCCTGAGCCTGGTCGCCGACTGGTACATGGAGACTCACCCCGGCGCCACGGTGGTCACCTCGGTGAGCACCTCCGCGGGGCTGGAGAAGACGGTGGAGGCCCGTGGCGGCAGGGTCCACTGGGAGAAGGTGGGCAGCGTCCTCGTAAGCAGGGACATGATAGAGCTGGGCGCCCCCATCGGCGGCGAGGAGAACGGCGGCATAATGTACGGGCCCCACCTACCCGCCAGGGACGGCACCATGGCCATGGCGCTGCTGCTCCACGTGATGGCGGAGCGGGGCAAGCCCCTCAGCGAGCTGATAGCCGAGCAGCCCATAGGAGCCAAGGGGAAGGACGGGATACCGTGCCCCAACGAACTCAAAGAGGAGCTGCTGAATAGGCTGCCCGAGGTAGCCGACGCGCCGGAGGTTAACACCATGGACGGCGTCAAGCTGAGCTGGAGCGACGGAAGCTGGGTCATGGTCCGGCCAAGCGGCACGGAGCCCCTAGCCCGCATCTACGCCGAGGCGGAGAACGAGGAAAAGCTCGCCGCCCTCATCGACGAGTACAAGGAGAAGGCCGGCGAACTCATCAAGAGCCTACAGAAAAAAGGTTAGAGGGCCTTCAGATCCTCTATGAACTCGGCCAGGTCCTTCACGACGCTTTCCACGAGTATCTTCCCTTTCTCCTTGGTGGCCAGGGTCGGGTCGCCGAGGCTTCCTATGCTGGTGACCTCGTCGAACATGTATGCGGCGGCCACCTTCTTCCTGTACTTGGGGTCTATGCTGGTGTGCTCTGGAGTCCACTTCTCGGCCCTGTCCATGAGTATCCTGTGGCCCAGGTAGAGTCCTACGCTGGTCTCCAGCTCGCACGCGTGTCCACCGCCCTCCTGCTCTATCACCTTGGTGCCCTCGGCGCCGAAACCGTCTGGGCTGGGGTAGACCATGACGCTATACACCCTCTTGCCGGTCTCGTCCTGGATCTCCCTGAGTGCCTGCGCGATGGGGTTGGTGTTTCCGCCGTGGGCGTTCATAATCACGATCTTGTCGAAGCCGTGGTGGATGAGGCTCTCGCAGACCTCCTTCAACACGTTCACCAGGGTCTGGAAGGTGAGGGTCACCGAGCCCTTGAAGTTCATGTGGTGCGGCGAGTAGCCGTAGCTCACCGTCGGAGCCACGAGGACCCCCGTCTTCTCCGCGACCCTCAGAGAGATCTCCTGGGCCGTATATGCGTCGGTGTCGATAGCCATGTGCTTGCCGTGCTGCTCGGTGGAGCCCACCGGGAGAAGTACCACGTCGTTCTCTTTGAGGTACTCCTCGACCTCGGGCCTGGTCAGCTTGTATAATCGGTTCTCCATGATTACTCCATTCGCGGCTTGGTAGATAAAGCCTAGGCTCGGCTGAAGGATGGGATAACCTCATCCGCGAAGAGCCTGGCCTCCTCCCTGAAGTCTTCGCCCATGAACCTGTGGATGAACAGGGTGACGCCGGCGTCGATGTACGCCTGCACCTGCTCTATGACGTCGTCGGGTGTCCCGCAGAGCGGCGGCCTCCTGACCCCGGCGGCGCCGTACCTGGCCTGCATGCTCCTCGTGTACTGGTCGAGGCTCGTCTCGGCGCTTCCCCTGTCCTCGCTTATCAGCGTGTAGTTCGCCCACGAGAGCCGTATCTCGTCGAAACCCCTGCCAGCCCTCACGCAGTGACGCCTAAGCACCTCCGCCTTGTGCTCAAAGTCGCTGGGCGACCCCATCCATGCAGCGAAGTTGCTGATGTCCGCGTGCCTAGCCACCGTCCTCAGCGTAAGCTGCTCCCCGCTCCCCGCAAGCATGAGCGGCGGGTGGGGCCTCTGTACCGACTTCGGCGAGCAGTAGGCCTCCTCTATGCTGTAGTATCTTCCCTCGAAGCTCGGCGCCTCCTCTGTCCACATCTTCTTAATGATCTGGGCGGCTTCGTCGAGCCTCTTCACGCGTGCCGCGGCGCCCTCGTATGGGTAGCCGTAGGCCCTGAACTCGCCCTCATGCCACCCGGTCCCCAAGCCCAGTATCAGGCGGCCGCCGCTGATGGCGTCCAGCGTGGCACCCATCTTCGCCAGTAGGCTGGGCTGCCTGAGAGGATTGCAGAGGACCAGCTGCCCTAGCCTTATTGTGGAGGTGTTGGCCGCCAGCGCCGACGTCGTCGTCCAGCACTCGAACCTCGGGTCGCCGGGGTTCTGGTACATCCCTATTACGTGGTCGCTTGTCCATGCGCTGTGGTACCCGAGTTTCTCGCAGTGCAGGACGTCGTCCAGGATGTCTCTGTATCCGGGGCGCTCAGGGCTGATGAATACGCCGAACTCGACGCTCATGGCTGAATCATGGCACCAGAGGGTTATGATGTTTGCCTAGGGTATTATCTCGCACCCGTTGTTTATATCTGGGTAGTCGAAGGCGTCCATAGACAAGACCCCTTCACCCATCAGCATCTCCGCGAGGGGCACAAGCCTCTCCAGCTCATAAACCATGTGGCGGGTGGCCTCACACACCTTGTCGAACCACCGCCTGCCCCAGAACATGGTCTGGTTCGAGAACAGGCATCGGCCTCCGCACACCCAGAGGTCGCCGCAGCTGCTGCAGGGCTCCCCGACGGGCAGGGAGTCCCTAAGGTCATCCGGCGTCGACCGCCATATGTCGCCGACGTTGCTGTACGGGAGCTCCGGGGCCACGGGGCAGACCTCTACCCTGCCGCTGGTCATCACGGCGAAGCTGTCCCTCCCTGAGCCGCACCGGATGTGAGGCACAGGCTCACCGGTCAACAGGGTCCTGAAGACGGGGATGAAGGGCACTACGCCGAGCACTATGCCTCTCCTCATGGCCTCCCCGAAGCCGTGTACCAGCCTCGTCACGCCGTCCTCGTACCTGTTCAGCCACCCCTCGAGGCCTGGGTGGGCGCCGAGCTCGGTCCAGAAGACGTCGAGCTGCCAGTGGACGTGGTCGAAGCCCGGGTCACGCAGGTTCAGGAGATGGGTGACGTCCCTATAGATGTCTCCCCTGTCCGAGTACGCCATCCTAGCCACCACGTCGCCCGTGTACCCCCTGCGCCGGACCTCCCTGAGGTTCCTCATGACCTCGTCGTAGGTGCCGTACCCCCTGCACCCGTCTGTGACCCACCGTGGGCCGTCGACGGAGACGAGGATGCTTTGAAGCCGGTGCAGGTGGCTGTCGTCTACCTCGGCGAGGCGGGTTCCGTTTGTCTGGAGGGTGTACGCCTCGGCGGGGACGCTGTCCATCACCTCGTACATGTAGGCCATGTCCATGAGGGGCTCGCCTCCGTAGAACCCTATCACGGGCTCGGGGTCCTTCTCGATGAAGGCCCTGAGGTCGTCGACGGGGTACGCGTGGTCGAGGGGCAGCCCCGCCTGGTGCCTCGTGCCGCCGCAGTAGGTGCAGCAGAGGTTGCATCTCTCTGTTACGACCACGTGGTACTGCATCGCTGCCCAAGGGTGTGGGAGGCGCCTAAAAACGTTGCTCGCCGGCGGCTCACGCGTAGCCCATGAGCGTCTTCCGCAGGAGCCCCAGCTCAGCCCTCGCGGCGGCCTCGTGGGTCTCCGTGTACCATTCCTCGGCGGCGTTCATCCCCGTCAGCTTCTCTATCAGGCCGATGCTCTTCACGAGGTGGCCCCCGATGTCGCCGCTCCTGCTGGCGACCCCATCGAAGAGAAGGCTCTGGCGCTCTGACCAGTCGCCGGGCTGGTCGAGGCCCGGGATGTAGTGCGGCAGGAGCCTCCGCAGCGTTGCTCTGTCGATGACGCTGCCCAGCGCCCCTCTGCGGCGGGTCTCCCGGTACAGGCTCTCGTCTGGGCCGTAGATGCACATGTCGAAGTTGTTGTGGGCTAGCTGGGCGAGGTCGCATATGGCGAAGCTGTGGAGGTCTACGCCGTGTTCCTCGCAGAGGGCGCCGATGCGGATCAGCGCGGGGATGGCTATGAACCCGTAAAGTATCACTCTGTCCGGCTTGAACCCGTTCCCCATCAGGTCGAGGAGCGCGGCCTCGGCGGACCTCCCAGTGGCGTAGGTGTCAGGCACCACGATGGCGGCTGCGTCGTCCAGGCCCTCGGGGTAGCGCCGGTAGGAGACCACGAGCATCCTCGGGTCGTCTGAGTGGGCCCTGTACCCGTCTGTCCTGTACTCGGTCCTGACGCCTACTGTTGGGGTTCCCTTCATGACGTCGGCCACCATGTACCCCACCCCCGCCCTGAGTATGTGGAGTATCGCCGCGTCTTCGGTTAACGCCCTCACGGCTCTGGCTGCCTCGACGAAGTGACTCGCCGCTTCCCTGCAGAGAGGCTTTAGTTCATCGCCTACTATGTGGGGGTGGCAGGCGATCATCCCACCGGCGTGGGTGTCCACGATGTACACGGCTCCCACCGGCTCGCCCTCCGGGATGAGCTTCGAATCCGTGACCCGGTAGAGCCATGCTTCTCTACTTGACCCTTCGATGTGGACCGGTTTCGTGGCGTCGAGGTCCAGCGGAAAAACGTCGGCTATGTCGTCGGGGTCCACCGTGTAGCAACCAGTCTTGATCTTGTCTGCCTGTATTTAACCGTCTTCGCCGTCTTTCTCCGGCGCAGGTTTCTGGAACTGGGATAAGTACTTGTTGATGAGCTCGGGCTGTCTGAGCACCATTGTGGCGTTCACTCCGAGCAGCTCCTTGTACATCTCGCCCAGCCTCTCATCCATCTTCGAGAACGCGTCGTGCCACCTGAACCCCTTCTCCGTTGAGTTGGGGCAGTCGGGCCGGCAAGGGGAGAAGAAGCCCAGTATGTAGGCGTGGGTGTCCAACGTCTTCCTTTCGTTGAGGGCCTCGGCGAGCTGCGTGGCTGCCCGTGTCTCAACGTTGACGCCCTTAGCCCTGTCCTGTGCGTACTGTTTGACGCAGCAGTCGGGGTACCCCAGCAGCCTCCCCATGCGGGTTATCCACTTGGCGTCG
>CAZQOX010000021.1:0-11098 GCA_964594895.1 uncultured Candidatus Bathyarchaeia archaeon | reverse complement strand
ATTCCAAAATAACACAAATTTCGATTTTAAATCTTGATATGAATTAAAAATAATACACTTTCCTTCTTTCCAAGGACCTGATCTAAACGCTTCGAATATTAAAAATTGAACCCCATTTGTCACAATAGCATATTTAGCGCCAATATCGACAGCGTAACTTCTTGCTTGTACAATTGCTGTGCGAACTCGACCATCATCCCATATAGTACCCCCAATTATATAGGGTCCACCAGAAAACGAAATAGGTATAGTAAATTCTATTCCAGTTCTTTTCGCTTCAATTACAAACATTGGCATATTATTTATTGAAAAAATGTAATCAAGATAACCCGAATCCACGTGTTTTTCACGTCTAATGTCGTCCTCATCCCAACCTAAACACTCTTTGAAGATAGGATCAATAATTTTTTCCCTAGTATCCGCTTCTGTAAGAGTTTTATCAAAATCATCTAATAGTTCCTTAATTTTTACGAATGCTTTATCAACATCATTCAATACCATAATATTAATATAATTATTTTGTAAAAATAAATAGTTCGCTTTCCAACCCAAGATACTTTTTAAATATTTAGAAATTATATGATAAAAAACTAATCGATACTAAACATGGTAAAATTTTTACAATTTATTAATTATAATGCATTTTGCATACAGATATATGGATCTATTCCTCCTTGCCCCGGCGGGGTCAGCCCTCCGGGTAGTAAAACCGCCCCGCTGAAACCGATGAATCCAATAATCAAGAATCCTAGCCTGCCACCAGTACCCAGCATCACCCAGAACCCGCTTATTATCAAGCGCATGCTGGAGCAGTGTCTTAGAGTTAGCGTTGAACTCTTTACCTTGAAGTACACGATTCGAGTAACTCAGTAGCCACTTATCTCATTCAACGTTTTTTTGAATCATAGTCTAGGCAAGAAGCCTGCCCTAGACGATCAAATGAAAAAAGAAAGGAAAGATTCAGGGATAACATGTTTTAATTTGGGTTTGAACCCCATACTCGTATATAGACGAAAATTTATATTTTCATTAAGTATAGTTATATTGAGAATTTCAATATCCTTGTCACATGGAACAAGGGACCAGGGGCTAGCCTCTCCAGTGCCGGTACCACCTTGCCCAGCTTCGCTTCTGCCACTCCGGGCGATCAGTCGGGTACAGCTCAGGGTACCCGTAGTCCAACGCCTCCTCCTCCGAGGCCCCCTCATCGATGAGTCCCCTCATGATCCACCTCACCTCCTTCATCCACCTGAGCTGCCTCTCCACCTCCTCTACGTCGCAGAGGGGCCCGTGGCCGGGCACGATCTTCTCCACGTCCATCCCGAGTATCCTCTGGAACGCCTCGATCCACCTGTCCGGGTCCGCCGTCGGGTCCCCTGCCCACGGGAACCTGCCGACGAAGAGGAGGTCACCTGCGAAGAGCGTCCCGTCCTCCGGCACGTAGACGACGCCGCTGCAGTCCGTGTGGCCGCCCATATGGATGAACTCGACGCCATCCGTCTCCCACCTATCGGTGAAGGTCGTCGTCGGCACCACGATCCTGAGCCCCTCGAACAGCCACCAACGCTCAGGGGCGTCCCGCCTGTACGTCTCAAGCATCTTCTCGAGCTTCTCGGGGCACCACTCGTTCTCCAGGCTCTTCTCCATCTTCTCCCAGAGCCTCCGGTGGCTGACGATCTCCAGGTCCTCGAACACCATGTTCCCGAAGACGTGGTCGCCGTGGACGTGGGTCAGGAGGAGGTGGCTGAGCGGCTTGTCCGTGACCCTGGTTATCGCCTCCCTGAACCTCCTGGCGCTGCCCGGGTACTGGGCGTCCACCACCAGCACCTTGTCGTCGAGAACGACGATCCCGACGTTTCCGCCTGTCTCGCCATCCCAGTTAGCGTGTACCCTGTCAGAAACCTTGCTGAGCTTCATGCCAGAACAAAGGAACAGTGGGCGTACGGCCTAAAAGAGTTGGCGGAGGCTACGAGACGTAGAAGTCTCCCTCTGCGGAGGCGTACTGCTCCTCCACCATGGCTCTCAGCCCCTCCAGGAGGTCTGGGTGGAGCTGCGCCACGTCAAGCAGGCTAAGTATGCCTATCAGCTTCATCACCCCGTCGTCCCGCTCCATCACCGGCAGCTTCTTGATCCTCTGGATCAGCATGAGCTCGATGGCCTTCTCCAGCGGCTCCTCAGGGCCGACGACTATCACGGGCTCAGACATGATGTCGCACACCTGCGTCTCGGCGGGGTCTAAACCGCTGCACACTATCCTCTGGACGATATCTCTCTCCGTGATGATCCCCTTGAGGCCGTCGTCGGCCACGACGAGCAGGCTGCTTATCCCGAACTTGGTCATCCTCCTCGCGGCGTTCCTGACCGACTGCATGTAGTCGATCGTCACCACCTGCGGGGTCATCACTTCCCTGACCGTCAACGACAAAACTGATCATGGTCTCGGTCGACGCGACGCCTAAAGCGATTATGGAGCGTTAATAAATGACTGAAAAGCAGTCTAGTGCTTGGTTTTCAGCACCCTCATGCCTTTCGGCAGCTTCTCGGAGGCGTACCGCAGTATGAGAGCCGGCGACTCCTCCCTCCACCTGAGCAGGTGCGTCCTCACCTCATCGGGATGCCTCTTCGAGGCTTCTTTAAGCATCCAGCCCACGCCCTTCTGCACCATGTCGTCGCCGTCCGTCATCAGCCTGTCAGCCACCCTGAAGACGTCGCCGAGCATCTCGCCTCTTCGCGCTAATGGGACCAGGCTCACGGCTGCGGCTCTCCGCCTCCACCTGTTGTCTGACCCAGTCCACTCCAGAAGCCTCTCAACCAGGCCCGGGTCCTTCTTCACAGCCTCGGCGATTATCTTTGTGCACAATTGGTCCGTAGTGGCCCAGTTGGTGAGGTGCTCCACCCAGCAGTCGAAGACGGGGAAGTGGCTTGGCTCAAGCTGCCTGCTGAACCTCTCGAGCATCCTGAGGGCTACGGAGCTATAGCTTAGGTTTCTATGGCTCATCAGCTCACCGGTGAGGCTCATCGCCTCTTCGAGGTCCCCCTTCACCTCGGGATAGTACTTCCTCGCTATGTCCTTGGACTGCTGGCTGGTCAGGCCGTGGGTCTCTATGGGCTCACGGAAGTACCTTCTCAGCTGTGCCTCCCTCTCAGGGTCGCTGGCATCCCTGATCTCCGCAATTATCCTCTCGGCGAGGTCACTCAAACGCCTCACCTATGGGGACCGTGGTCAGCTGCATGGCCGAGTCCTTCTTGGAGATCACCACGGTTCTGACCCACGCGGGGTCCTCCTCCGGGTGGTCCAGCCTGTAGTGGGCGCCCCTGCTCTCACGCCTCATCATGGCGGCCCTGACTATCATCTCCGCCGCGTCCAGCGCCATGGGGACCTCCAATGCGGATATCATCTGCCTCCCGGGTAGAGCCATGAGCCTCCGCGTCGAGTCCCTGAGATCCTGTATCTTCTCGAAGGCCTCGACCAGCATCTCGCCGTCCCTGACCACCCCCGCCTTCTCCCACATGGTCTCCCTGAGCACACCCATCATGGATCTAGGCGTGTAGCCGGTCTCCCGTCTCGCGAGTCCCTCGTAGCTCCTTATGTCTTCCTCGACCAGTTCATCGACTTCCTCGTGGCTCACCTTCTCGGCGTACTCGGCGGCCCTTGCCGCGGCCCTCGCCCCGAAGACGGTCACGTCCGTGAGGGCGTTGCCGCCGTGCCTGTTGGCGCCGTGCACCCCGCCAACGACCTCGCCTGCGGCGAAGAGCCCCTCCACGTCTGTCTCGCCCCACGTGTTGGCCACCACGCCCCCCATCGTGTGGTGTGTGAGGGGCGCCACCCTGAAGGGCCGCTCGTCTGCCTGCAGCCTGTTCACGAAGAACTCGTAGCTGCCCATGCCGAAGGAGTCCCCTGGCTTGCTTCTCCTGACCACCTCCCGGCCGTCCACGAGGACAGCGCCCCCCACCCCGCCGCCCTTCACTATCTCCAGCATCATCGCCCTCGAAAGGAGGTCCCGGCTCCTCGCGATGTACGGCCGCTCGGTGACGTTGTGCTTCTCCGGGATGTCCTCGCCGAGCACGTTCATGATCTTGCCTTCCTCGATGATGGGGCCGTCCACGAGGAGCGGCGGCGCCCCGGGCTCTGCGAGGGCGAGGGGGAAGAACTGGACGAACTCCATGTCCCTAAGCCGGGCGCCGGCGTGGTAGGCGAGGCTGTACCCGTCGCCCGTTGTCCTGAGCGGGCAGTCCGTGCGCTTGTAGAGGGCGCCTGCGCCGCCCGTCGCCAGTATGACGGCCTTGCATTGGAAGACAACTGGCTGCTTCTCGTCGCCGTGGTAACCGACTGCCCCTACGACCCTCCCCGCCTTCTTGAGGAGCCGCGTGACGATGGTGTTCTCCACGAACTCGACGCCCAGCCGCCTCAGGTAGTCCACCATGGGCAGGGTGATGCCCTGGCCCAGCCTGGTGTCTTCGTCGCCGACGCTTATTCCTCCGCGGTGCACGTTGACCACCAGCCCATACTTCTCCAGCTCGAGGACGCGTCCGCCCCCCTCCTCAGTCAACACATCCACGAGCTTAGGGTCGTTGACGCCCTTCCCGACGCCGAGGGTCCGCTCCCGGTGCTCCTCGGGCGTCATTCCCCCCACCGCCGCAAGGTAGCCGCTGCCCGCGACTATGGTGCAGTTGTTGTAGCCCGCGGGAGCCTTGGAGACCAGTAACACATGCGCCCCCTTCTCGTGAGCCTCCACGGCGGCCCTCAGGCCGGCACCGCCAGTGCCTATGACGAGTATATCCGATGTGAATCGAAGAGCCATGACGGTAGAATAGGGGAGCAACCGTATTTGAGTTACTCCTCGGCCAGATACACTCTCTCCAGGCAGAGCTCCTCGGCGCTCTCACGGGTCACCACAGGCCCCACCCGAAGCCTCCCGTCGAGGTGGCTCAGTGTGTACTGGATGCTGGGCAGCGTCAGGTTGCCGCATAGCCCGTTCAGGAACATGCCGCAGTCCACACCCACGTCCAGGAAAGCCTCGTAGAAGGGGCACCTACTGATCAGGAAGGTTACGCTCCCCTCGTCTCGCCTATGCTCGGTTATCTCGGCGCCGGCGTCGGCCATGAACCTGCGGTAAACCTCGGCTCCCACATCGAGGGCACACATGTCCTCGGGGAGCGTCCTCCTCATCTCCCGGGCCACTATTGCGCCCTGTCTCTTCGCGGCGTCGTCGAGCATCCTCAGAGCCTCGTCCGTGCCCAGCTCCTCGACGACCTCCATTATGTACGCGATCTGCAGCACATAGGCACGCCTGACGCCGTCGAACATACAGCCTTACACCTATCGACCCGGCTTTAAATCCTTTGAAAACAACTAAATCCGTGTCAGGGACAAGTGTCTCCATGAGAGGGCGCTCCATCGTCGAGGTGCTGGCCGTGTTCTCGTGCTTTAAGCTGATCACCATCCTTCTGCGGGGGGTGTCAGGCCTGGTCCGTTGGGAGCAGCGGGTTCTCGGTTGGAGCTACTTCACGGGCTTCCTCATGGTTCTGGTGCCCACCCTGGCGATGGTTCTCCAGAAGCGTGAGCTGGAGCTCTACGGCTTGACGCTGCGGAGATGGGAGACCAGCCTGGACGTGGGCTTGAAGGGGTACCTCTACCTGGTGGCGCCCCAGATTATCCTCACGCTGCTGTCGTCTGAGGGAGCCGCATACAGTCACGCGGACGGTTCCCTCGTCCTCTCTTTCTTGATGCTCGTGACGCTTTTACTGCTCCTGAGACGCCTCACGGGGAGGAACTATAAGCCGTTCTCCTCCACCAGGGTCCGTCTGCTCTTGGCCGCTTTGCTCCTGGCGTTCCCGCTGCTCGTTGGAGCGTTGTATGGGAGGCTGACGTTCAAGGTGTTCTCCACGATCCTGTGGCAGCTGGTCTTCGGCGGCTTCGGCGAGGAGCTGTTCTACCGCGGCTACGTCCAATCCACGGTGAACGAGGAGTATGGGCGGCCCTGGAGCGTCGAAGGCGTGGCCTTCGGGCCAGGCCTCCTAGTCTCCTCCGCCTTGTACGGGCTGGACAGGGCGTTGAACACGGTAAGGCCTTTGCAGGGCGTCTACACCGTGTCGTGGAGCTGGGGTTTATTCGCTTTCAGCGTCGGCGTCTTCTACGGCTTCATCCGGGAGCACACCGGCGACATAGTAGGCTCAGGGGTCGCCAACGGCCTCGTCGACTCTGTGGGGGAGGCCTTAAACAGCATATTTGGGCGGTAGTGTGGCCAGCCATGTTGTAGGTGGTGAGTATCTACACAGACCACGATTTAACGCTAGACCTGTTCAGCAAATACGATACAAGACTTGGATGCCGTAGGCACATCAGAGCAGATGCTGTCACACCTGGATAAGTTCAAGAGCATCTTCCAGGATGTCATGAAGAAGTACAGGGTGATCTACGTCGGCTACGTGTTCAGCCTCGCCACGTTCTTCGTCACCGTCTACCTCAGCTACTTCGAGCTGCCGTGGCTACGTACGCTGTTCCAGACCTACTACCTTGAGCAGCTGGTCTTCGCCACCATGGTGTTCAGCGTCTTCATGCTCCTCTACTTCGTGAGGGAGCAGGAGCGGATCAGGTACGAGATGAGGCTCACGGAGCAGCAGAAGATACGGGAAGGCGTCTGGATAGCGGAGCAGGAGATCAGGAACCAGATAATACTGATCAACCAGGCGACACACGTCGCCGAGAAGAGGAGCGAGCTCAGCGGCGACATGATCAGGGTCATCCGTGACAACACCAGGAAGATGGAGAGGCACCTGGAGCTGCTTCAGAGGGACGACGCCGACCCCAGGGAGGTACGGAGCAGGCTCGTCGACGAAGACAACTCCAGCATCCAGACGTTCTAGCTTGGTAGCCATATAAAGCCTAAGAACCGTAGCAGGAGGGGGTGAGGGTCAAGCCTTCACCTTGTCAAGGTAGAGCTTCCTCTTGTAGAGGACCCCCATGACATCGGCAGCCCTCTCAGGCGTCGTGTAGACCGGCACCTTCTCCTTCTCAAGGATCTTGGCGGATGCCCCCGCCACGTCCGCCGCCGGATCGATGACTATGACCGGCTTGTCGTACTTCTTGTAGGTCTTCAGCAGGGTGCCGTTGATCCACTCGTACATGCCCTCGAGGTCCTCCTCCGGCACGTCGGGGAACATGGTCTTGATGATGCTGGTGCCCAGGCTGATGGTGATCATGCCGTGTATCTCGGGTTGCTTAAGCACTATGTCCGGGACGTTGAGGAAGCTGTTCATGTTCAGCGTCGCGGTGAGGTCCACAGGGTTCCTGGGGTTACCGAACGCCGGTATGAACTGCATCACCTCCCCCTGCGCCTCCTCGCTGAACGTCGGGACCTTCAATCCGTTCTCGATGAGCCTGTCCGCCGTCTCCACGGCCACGCCGCCGCTGTTGCTGACGATGCCGACGTTCGGCCCCTGCGGCAGCGGGCAATAGAGCAGCCCCTTGACGAAGTCGAACATCTCGGCCGCGTCGTAGGCCCTGATGACGCCTGCCTGCCTGAAGGCTGCGTCGTAGACCCTGTCGCTGCCCGCGATGCTGCCCGTGTGGCTCGCCGCGGCCTTGCTGCCTGCCTCGGTGACGCCCACCTTTATGACGACTATGGGCTTCCTGGGCGTGACCGCCTTCGCCGCCTCGTACCACTTGCGGCCGTCCTTGAGGCCCTCTATGTACATGGCTATGATGTCTATGTCGTCGTCCTGGCCGAAGTACTCCAGATAGTTCCAGCCTTTGAGGTCGCTCTCGTTGCCGCTGCTGATGAACTTGCCTATCCCCACGCCCATGGCCGATGCCCTGAGGTAGAGCTGGAGGCCGTAGCCGCCGCTCTGGCTGATGAACGCGACGTCGCCGCTCTCATGCAGGAACGGGATCATGAGGGCGCTGAGCTTGGCCTTGCTGCTCGTGACGCCCATGCAGTTCGGGCCGATGAACCTCGTGCTGCCCTTCGCCGTCTCGAGGATCTGCTGGATCATCTTCTTGCCTTCCTCGCCTGTCTCGCTGAATCCGCTGGTGATGACCACCGCCCCCTTTACGCCCTTGGCCTTCATGTCCTCGAAGACGCCAGGCACGAAGCGGGCCGGCACGACGACCAAGGCCATGTCCACGTCGCCGGGGACGTCCCTGACGCTGGCGTAGCACTTGAGCCCCTGGATCTCCTCGGCCTTGGGGTTGATGGGGTAGATGTCTCCCTCGAAGCCGCTCTGCTTGACGGCGTTCAGCAGCATGTAGCCCCACTTGAAGGGATCCGTGCTGGCGCCGATGACGGCGACGCTCTCAGGCATTAGTATCTTGTCTAGAGCTTCCTTAGCGTCCAATCAAATCAACTCTGAAACGTTTCATGAAAAGGTGCAGCCGATCCTATATAAAACTGTGTGAACAAGTGAGTTGGCGCCCACAACCCAGACAGGAGTTTTACATGGGACCCCCCTACTTCACGCTGGGTCGAGTTTATAGGCTGAGCCACAGGGTTCAGTCACGATGAGCATCCGGGTGGTTGAGTGCGGGCCCTTCGGCTGCAGGCTCGACAGGGGCAACGTGAACTCTCTGGACGAGATCCATGAGGGCTTCGAGGTTGTCAAGGCAGAGGCTGGCGACGACCTGACGGTCTTCGTTGAGCCCACCAGGCGGCCACGTATACTTAACATTGTTAAGTAAGGTTTATAATGCACAATGTTATGCATAACAATGTTAGGTATGTGTGACTGTCCGGGACACAATCAAGACATCAGACGCCATCACATGCACCAGCTCCCCGAGAGGGGGTGGATACAGTTCCTAGCCTTGATGATGCTGAACGACAGACCAATGCACGGTTACCAGTTGAAGGACGAGATGGAGAGACAGGGATACGTGCGCGAGGGCAGGTTCAAGACTGGGTCCCTCTACACCATCCTCAACAGGATGGAGCAGCACGGCTATCTTGTCTCGACTCAGGAGCAAAGCGCTGAAGGAAGGACGAGGAGAGTCTACCGCGTCACGGATGAGGGGCTAAGCCGCCTAAAGACCGGGCTGGAGCATATGCTCCGACGCAAAAGGCTACTCGACAAACTGGAGGAATACTACAAGACGCGTTTCCCGGATGGCGACGCCTAACGAGAGGAATAGAGATGCATAGACACCATATGCGCCACTGCTGCGCACCCGGATGCTACAGCTTCCCCTCCATCGAGGAGGAAGTGGTCATGCTTGAAAAGGCTAAAGACCACTTGGAGTCCCAGCTGGCGATAGTGAACGAGAGACTTGAGAAGCTGAAGGAGTAAACCAGCTGCGCGGCCTCCCCCAGCTTCCAAGACTATATACCCTCCTTTTTTACTTAACACTATCCTGACTGGCATTCACCTACACTATGCGTTAGTTCGTGAGGTTTTTCAGTCAGAACGAGATGGATGAGGCATGAAGGTATACGTTGTCTGCGACTTGGAGGGAGTGGCCGGGGTAGTTGACTTCAAGAAGCAGTGCATGGAGGACGGCGCCTACTACCGGCAGGCGATCAGGATGGCCACCCTTGAACTCAACGCCCTCGTGGACGGTGTCTTGGAGGGAGGCGCCACAGAGGTCCATGCGTGGCCAGGCCACGGAGCTTTCCCCGGCGGAATAGACGTGGAGCATCTTCACCCCGAGTGCAGGCTGGTCATGCACGCAGGCGACGCCGGACCAGTAGGCTACGACGAGAGTTATGACGCCATGTTCCTCCACGGGCTCCACGGCATGGCCGGGGCTAGGAACGGCGTACTGTCCCACAGCTTCATGCCCTTCATAGAGAACGTCTGGCTCAACGAGCTGAGGATAGGAGAGATAGCGATGAACATGGCGGTGTTCGGAGTCCATGGCGTGCCCACCGTGTTCGTCAGCGGGGACCAGGCAGCCGTGGAAGAGGCCGAAGCCCTCGTGCCCGGCATCGAGGGCGCCGCGGTCAAGTGGGGGCTCGAGGAGAAGGAGAAGCTCGGCGCCCTCTCCGTGAGGAAGGCGGTCTCGTTGTCTCCCGTGAAGGCCCGGGAAGTGATGAGGGAGGCGGCTCGACGGGCCATGACGAAGATAGGGTCCGTTGAGCCTTTCAGCCTCGACCCGCCTTACGTGATGAGTGTAGAGTACACCGACGAGAAGTACGCCGAGTGGGCGCTAAGAGACCCCGGCGTCGAGCGGATAGACGAGACGACGACGATCCAGACTAGGAACAGCTTACTTGAGCTCGTGTTCTGACCCTGTTTTATATGGGTCTCCTCCTCATCGAGCTGCGTTCATCTTAAACGTCTCAACCCAGGCACAGGTTCGGGTCAGAGTCAAGCCCAAGGAAACAGTGGGGGTTCCGGCTGCGGGAGAGTCGCCTAGACACGCGTTCCTCAAGGAGGTGGGTAAACTCTGGCTCTACAACCTGCTCTGCCACAGCGTGGAGACGGAGGTCGCGCTGAACCACATTGGCCTGCTCCGCCACTGCGGGTTGGACAACAAGAAGGTGGTGGACGTGGTCGGCGTCGGCCTGAAGTACTTCGACTATAGGCGACGGAAGATCCAGGACGAGGAGTACACGGGCTTCAAGTTGGAAAACCCTGAGCAGTACGTCATAGGCTACAACGTCCTGAGGGGCATCGAAGTTAAGGTGAGCAGAGGCGACTTCAGGAACGGCTTCGCCTGCACCGGGTGCAACTACAACTACCTACTCACCCCGATGCGGCTCGTCTCCCCGGGCATCGTCCCGAGAGGCGTCGGCTTAATCGAGTACAACCGCTACAAGTTCAGCTGCGAGCCCCTGGAGATAGACGAAGAAAACCCTGTAAGAAGGCCCTTCAAGTTTCTGGGTCTCAGGGTGGTCAAGCCCGCGACGTATAGGCATCTACCACAGTTCCACATCGACCATGTGATAGAACAGATATCCCGGCGCCGCAGTGCCTCCGACCGGTGCTCGACTTACCGAAGCGTGGCGGAAAGCATGAAAGATCCTGACCTGCTCTACATTCAACCCGAGAGCATGGAAGGTGAGGAAGTTTCCTCTTAAATTGTCGTTAAGGAGCCGGTATCTGGAACTTAGTCGTGGAGTAGGCTCTCGATTCCTCGGAGCCTGTTTCTGAGCGTGACCTC
>CAZQOX010000020.1:0-11607 GCA_964594895.1 uncultured Candidatus Bathyarchaeia archaeon | reverse complement strand
GATGAGCAAGCTCAACGTGGCCCTCAACGACTACTGGAGGAACGTGCTCCTCAGGCGCAAGGTGCCTGTGCCGGGCATCGACCTCGGCGAAGCGCTGCGCGAGAGAGGCATCGAGTCCATGACGGCGATGCTCAACATCGGCACCATCAAGGGCGGCGTCCAGGGGGCGACTGTGCCAGACCACTGCGAGGAGGAGGTTCTCCGAGGCATGGTTCCCGGCGAAACATACCAAGAGGTTTACGACGAGTTCAAGGCGGTGCTCGACGGCGTCAAGGCGACCGACGCGGACCTAGAGTATGAGCTAGAGGTGGCTAACTTCAGGGAAGGCTACGTGGTCCCAGCGGACGACCCGTACGCCCTCAGCTGCCGAGGCATCCTCGCGGAAGCCATAGGGAGGGAGCTTCCGTTCACGGGCACCCTGGCTAGCACAGACATGAACTACCAGGTCGTGGACGGAGGCATGCCGTGCATAAACTTCGGCGTAGGCGGCCCCTACAGCAGGGGCCACAAGCAGGACGAGAACGCCAGCATCGACGAGACCATCCAGTGCAGCAAGGCCGTGGCACTCCTCTTCATGAGGAAATTGGGCGTGGTAGCGTAGAGATAGTTTTTACCTCTTTTTTTTATCCCTATAAACAGGAGTGAACCCATGAGTTACTGCATAAACGTGCCCGACTTCTGAGGCCCAAGTCTGGCCTCACGATGGATGGTTGAAGCGCCTCCGCTCAAGCCCATGATCTAATGGCTCTGCATGATGTTTTAAATCGGCTACGACTCATAGTATGAGTCACAGGACAGTCAACGAGCTGAAGGTTGGTGGTGTAATGGTCGTACTTGAGGAGCCCATCAAGGGCGTGATTGAGCTTAAGAACTACATCGACGGCGAGTGGGTCGAGTCAGAGGCCTCGGAGACGAGGGACGTGGTGAACCCCGCGACCCTGAAGACGATAGCCAAAGTGCCTGTCGGCCACAGAGAGGACGTTAAGGCGGCCGTGGACGCTGCGAAGGACGCTTTTCCGCGTTGGAGACGGACTACCCCCCTCTCCAGGGCCCGGTACCTGATGGCGCTGAAGCAGCTCCTGGAGGAGAACTTCGAGGAGCTCGGCCGCGTCGTGACTATGGAGCACGGCAAGATCATCGACGAGGCCCGGGGCGAGGTGCGCAGAGGCATCGAGAACGTGGAGATGGCGACGGGCATCCCGAGCCTCATGATGGGCTACAACGCTGAGGACATAAGCAGGGGCATCGACGAGGTGCTCATCAAGCAGCCCCTCGGAGTCTTCGCATGCGTTGCGCCTTTCAACTTCCCGTTCATGGTGCCCCTCTGGTTCATGCCATACGCGGTGGCCACCGGCAACACCTACGTCGTCAAGCCGAGCCCGTGGACGCCGCTGAGCATGATGAAGATCACAGAGCTCATCGACGAGGCCGGGTTCCCCCCTGGCGTGATCAACCTCGTCAACGGCGAGGTCGAGCCAGTCTCGGAGATACTGGAGAACCCCGGCGTGAAGGGCGTCAGCTTCGTCGGCTCCACCAAGATAGGCAGGGACGTCATCTACAAGGAGGCTGCGGCCCGCGGAAAGAGGGTTCAGGCCCAGTGCAGCGCCAAGAACTTCCTCGTCGTGACCCCCGACGCCGACGTCGAGCTCACGGTCTCGTCGCTGATGTCCAGCTTCTATGGTAACACGGGTCAGAGGTGCCTCGCCGGCGCCAACCTCGTGTTCGCGGGAGACGACCAGGGATTCATGGACAAGACTCTGGGGGTCATAAAGGAGAGGGCGGCCGCCATCAAGATCGGCTACGGCCTCGAGGAGGGCGTCCAAATGGGGCCCCTCCAGGCGGAGAACCGGAAGAGGAGGGTTCTGGGCTACATCGAGTCCGGCCTCGAGGAGGACGCCATGCTCACCATGGACGGCAGGGAGTTCAGCTGCGACCCGTACCCGGAGACGTGTTTCCTCGGCCCCTCCATCTTCGAGGGCGTCAGCCTGGACATGACCATAGCCAGGGAGGAGATATTCGGCCCCGTGATGAGCGTGCTCACCGCGGAGAACCTGGACGAGGCCATCGGGATGGTGAACAGCAGCGTCTACGGCAACGCCGCCAGCATATTCACCACCAACGGGGGCACGGCCCGGAGGTTCCAGTACGACGTGGAGTGCGGCAACATAGGCGTAAACATCGGCACCGCCGCCCCCATGGCGTTCTTCCCGTTCAGCGGCATGAAGGACAGCTTCTTCGGGGACCTCCACGGCCAGGGCAGGGACGCCGTCGACTTCTTCACCGAGAACAAGGTCGTCATCCAGCGGTGGCCCTAGTGCTCAGGACCACCAGCCAGATCATGGGCCACCACGCTGAGCTGGAGAGGAGGTCAGCCGAGGGGTACCGGGCGCTGGCTGAGAGGCATCCCGAGCACCGGGACGTGTTCAACAGGCTCGCCGACGAGAACCAGAGACACATGGCGCGGGTCGAGAGAGCCTACAGGCTCGGGGTGACGGACGCCTTCGAGGTAGGTTTCACGCCGAACCCGCTGGACCCCGGAGACTATACACTGGAAGAGTTCAGCGGAGAGTCCCTCGAAGAGGACGTGGCGACGGCGCTCAGAAACGAGGAGACGGTGATAAGGTTCTGCCTGGACGCGGCGAAGACCTCCGGCGAGCTGCTGCCCGACCTGCCTGACACCTTCGATCGTCTGGTCAGAGGGAAGAGGAAGAGGGTGGAGCTCCTCGGGAGCCTCACTTAGCCTCCCTGTCGGCCACCTTAAGAGCCTCGTCTAGGGCCGCTACGCCTTTGTCGATGTCCTCCTCGCCGACGACCAGCGGCGGGGCCACCAGCAGTATGTTGATGACGTTGACCACGTAGACCCCCAGCTCCATGCACGCCCCGCTTATCCGCTTCAGCATGTTCGGGTCGAACTTCTGCTCCCTCGTCACGAAGGGCTCCTTGGTCTCGCGGTCCTTGACGAGCTCCACGCCCCAGAACAGGCCCTTGCCCCTCACGTCGCCCACCGCCTTGTGGTCCTCCTTGAGCTCCTCCAGCCGCTTACCCAGGACCTTACCCATCTTGGCGGCGTTCTCCACCAGGTTGTACCTGCTGTACTGCTCTATAGCCGCGAGGGCCGTGGCGCACACCAGGGGGTGCATGGCGTAGGTCTGGCCGTGGACGAACAGGTTCTCGGGCCTGTCGAAGTAGTCAGCGATCTTCCTCGTGGTGATGGCCGCCCCCATGGGTATGTAGGCGCCCGTGATGCCCTTCGCCATGGTCATGATGTCGGGCACCACGTCCCAGTGCTCGACGCAGAACATCTTGCCCGTTCTGCCGAACCCAGCCATGACCTCGTCGTCGATTAGCAGCGCCTCGTGTTCGTCGCAGATCTCCCTGACCCGTGGCATGTACTCGTCGGGCGGCACCAGTATGCCGTTGCTGCCGACGATGGGCTCCATCACCACCCCCGCCACGGTCTTGGGGCCCTCCATCCTGATGATCTCGTCGATGATCTCGGCGCAGGTTATCCCGCAGCCCGGGTACTCCTTGCCGAAGGGGCACCTGTAGCAGTAGCAGTCTGGGGCCCTCACGACTCCCGGCATACCCACCGCGTACTGGGTCCGGGGGTCCCCCGTCAACGCTATGGCGCCCGAGGAGGCGCCGTGGTAAGACCTGTACCTGGACACCAGCTTGATCCTCCGGGTGTACAGCCTCGCGATCTTGATGGCCGCCTCGTTTGCCTCGGCGCCGCCGATGGTCAGGAAGCTCTTGGACAAGTCTCCCGGCGTTATCTCGGCGAGCTTCTTGCCGAGCTCGGCTGCCGGCACCGTGGCGAACCCTGGGGCGGCGTAGCAGAGCTTCTTAGCCTGCTCGGCCATCGCCTGCTTCACCTCTTCGGCGCTGTGGCCGAGGTTGCTGCACATGAGCTGGCTGCTGAAGTCTAGGACTCGTTTCCCGTCGACATCGGTAAAGTAGACGCCCTCGGCGCTGTCCACGACCATGGGGTTCCAGGTGTGCTCGTACCTCCACGTCCCGTAGACGTACTTCTTCTCCATCTCCCGGTAGTGATCGGAATCAGACATGGTTCAGAGACGGTTACTCAGAATATAATATTTATCAGAGTTACTCCCATAGGATATTCGTATGTGATAGTATGTACGCTGATCTTGTCTTGGTAAACGGTAAGGTAGTGACCATGGACCCGGCGGAGTCCGTCGCGGAGGCCGTGGCGGTCAAGTACAACCGCATAGAGAATGTGGGCACCACCGCCGAGGTCCTGGAACTCAAGGGCGACGACACGGAGGTGATCGACCTGGGCGGGAGAACCGTGGTCCCAGGGTTCATCGACAGCCACTGCCACATGATATCGACGGGGGCCCGGAGGATGCTCAACGTGGACCTCAGCGAGGAGGCCGGCGTCCACTCGATAAGAGACCTCGTCGAGAGGCTGAAGGAGAGGGCCGAGGAGACCCCAAAAGGCCGGTGGGTCACAGGGTACCAGGAGGACGACTCCAAGCTCAAGGAGAAGCGGCACCCGACCCGCTGGGAGCTGGACGAGGCCAGCACCGAGCACCCCATACTCATCGCCACGGTGGGAGGCCACTTCTACATGGCTAACAGCAAGGCCTTCGAGGACGCGGGCGTGTCCAAGGACACCCCGGACCCGGTGGGAGGCAGGTTCGACAGGGACCCCGAGACTGGTGAGGTCACCGGGGGCATCCACGAGAAGGCACGGGACCTGGTCTGCCCTGAGCCCATACTCCCAACCCGCAGGCAGTCCCTCGAAGGCGCCAAGATTATACTCACCGAGTGCGCCGAGCACGGCATCACCTGCGTCTACGACACCGTGAGTAAACCTGAGCTGAGGGCCGCCCTTGATCTGAAGAACGGCGAGGGGCTCCCCGTCCGCGTCAGGATGGACGTAACAATAGACCTCTTCCCTGAACTCGAGAAGCTGGGCATCCACAGGGGCCTGGGGGACGACTGGCTCAGGGTCTGCGGCCTCAAGTTCTTCTTCGACGGCGCCATCTCGGCGCGCACGGCCGCGGTCACCGAGGAGTACCTCAACAAGCCGGGGTTCTACGGCGTAATGGCGACGACGCGGGAGATAGCCACCAAGACCATCATGGACGCGTACGCCGAGGGCTACAGGATCAGCTCCCACGCCAACGGCGACGCAGCCATAGCCATGTACCTGGACATCATGGAGGAGGCCCAGGAGAAGTACCCGCGGGACGACCCCAGGAACAGGGACATCCACTGCACCGTGATAACCCCAGAGCTGGTGCAGAGGATCAAGAGGCTCGGCATGCTTCCCACCATCTTCGGGCCCTACCCATACTACCACGGCGACAAGCTGCTGCCGGCCTTCGGCGAGGAGCGGCTTGAACGCATGTTCGCGGCCAGAAGCTTCCTCGACGCCGGGGTGAAGATAGCGGCCCACAGCGACCACCCCTGCGCGCCGTACCCGCCGCTCATGGCCATCCACGCCCTAGTGAACCGCGTCACCCGGAAAGGCAGGCCCATAGGGCAGAGCCAGAGGGTCTCCGTCACGGAGGCGTTGAAGCTGTACACCGTCAACTCTGCCTACCAGCAGTTCGACGAGGACAGGCTGGGGAGCATCGAGGAGGGTAAGCTGGCGGATATGGTTGTGCTGGGGGGAGACCTGCTGTCCGTCCCGCCGGAGGAGATCATCGATATACCGGTTGACATGACGATAATCGACGGCGACGTGGTGTTCCGGCGGTAAGGGGCTCCACACCACTCTCATCGATAGATTGAGGCAGTCTACACCCGTAAGCTCAATTTGTTGCTGATCGAACCCAGACATATGGCTCCAAAACGCGGGCGTACCTCGGTGAGACGAAGGGACGCCAAACGATGAGGGCCTCTGTTTATCCGTGCTTCTCGTCGTTTATAATCGACCCGAAGATTAACCCGATGATGTACTGCCAAGATTTCCCATACTTTTCACGATCTATCCCAAAAAGCTCGATGATGTTGAACCCCTCATGAAGAGCCATGATCCCTAGAATCAATGACTGGGTGTCGACGTCACCCTTTATTACACCCCTCCTCTTCTGCTCCTCGACGTTCTCAATGAAATAGGTCACGCCCTCCTCGATGAACTCCTTGAGGGTGTCGAGGAGCTTGGGGTCTCTTCTCGCCTCGAAGAACACCTCAAGCGTAAGGTCCCTGTACTCACTGGACACGTCGTTTATCTTGCTGTAGAACTCTGGGTTAGCTATCTCCGTGATGCCGTCTGAAAACACCTGTTCCCAGATGTTTGACTCTATTTCCTGGATCATGTGCCACGACGCCTTTTTGAAGAGGTCGTCCTTCGACTCGAAGTACTGGTATAGCGCCGCCTTGCTCACACCGACCTCCTGAGCGATGTCTTTCATCTTGGTGTTGCGGTACCCTTTCCTCTTCATGGTTCTCAGGGTCGCGTCTAGTATCTTGTCTTTGGCTTCCTCCTTGTACCCCGGGACTACTTTGGGCATTTCGATCTATTGTGGTTTTGATGACCTATATAATTATCTGACCATTTGGCAACAAAACTGACTGATCGGTAAGTTTTAAATACAACCACAATATACTGACCAACAAGTAAGTTTTGTGAATAGTCAGTCAGTGGGTGTGGGTATGAGGCTAATCGACGTAATGACCCTGTCGAGCGAAGGGCTAAGGGAAAGAAAGCTTCGTTTAGCGTTGAACCTCGTCGGCATCGCGGTGGGCTGCATGGCCATCACCGGACTCGTAAGCATCACACAGGGTCTGAGCGACAACGTCACTGGGCAGCTTAAGATCTTCGGGCCAGACCAGCTCATCGTCGCCCCGGGGCAAATCTTGAGCGGACAGATGGTTGCATCCGATTCGTTCACTTGGATGGACGTGAACTTGATCAAGAAGATCGGGCGAGTAGAAATCGCAACCCCAACCTTGGCGAACAAGCTATCGAGTTTTAGCATCAAAGGCGAGACCTACTACGCCGAGACCTGCGGGTTCGAGGACCTATGGTTCAGGATCATCGAAAACGTGAAACCGGAGGAGGGGCGGCTCCTACAGAGTGGAGACGTGGAGACATGCGTCGTTGGGCGTGAGCTCGCCTTTCCCTCAGACGGAGAGGAGCCCATAATCCGGGTCGGTGACAGAATCAAGATTGAGTCGCTTGTGGGAGGCGAGAAAAAGGATCTTAACGTGAGGGTCGTTGGCATACTGGCGAAGACGGGGGGCATCGTCAGCGATAACTTCGATAGGATGCTGATTCTGCCGATTAGGACCGCTCAAAAATTCTTCGATGCTGGGGGGGAGTTCACCTCGATATTCATTAAGGCGAGGAGCATCGAGGACGTCATCGTCGTGAAGGATGAGATCAAGGAAATCTACGGCGACGACATCACCATCGTCACCTCTGAGTCGATACAGGGAATAGTGACTAGCATAATCAGCGTGATTCAGGCGGTCCTCTCGGGGATCGCGGGCATCAGCCTCTTCGTCGCCGGAGTCGGCATAGTCAACACCATGACCGTCAGCGTCATAGAGCGGACCCACGAGATAGGGATACTGAAGGCCATCGGAAGCAAGAACAGTGACGTGTTGTTTCTGTTCCTCTCAGAGGCGGCGATAACGGGTCTAATCGGGGGTGTCATAGGGTCTGCTCTCGGGATCGCACTGGCCATCTCCATGGGGAACTTCATCGATCTGTCCGTCTCAGCCTCACCCACGCTGGGTCTGTACGTGGTCGGATTCGCTGTGACGACGAGCGTCTTGGCAGGCTTCTACCCCGCGTTAAAGGCTTCGAAACTAAATCCGATAGAGGCTCTTCGCCATGAGTGAGGAGGAGGATGAAGCAGGGGAACCGGGTGAGCCTGATCTAGATGAACTCGATGAGGAGGATTACGGCGATGAATGGCTCATGTTGTTCATATGTAGCATACTATTGAGTTAACCGTTCATCCATCAAATTACGTGCAGCGGAATGGCGGCTTTGAAACGGTGAACCAGTGTACACAAGTCCGCCATAACCGCCAAAGCCGTCATTTGACGGTACAACACTTATCCCATCGTCTGAGAACTATATGCACATGCTGAACATAGGTTCATGCGGTATAGACTGCGGCAACTGCGCCGCCTACAAGGCCACGCAGGCAGGCGACACGGAGAAGCTGGCCGAGCTGGCCGTCAAGTGGGGAGGCGACAAGGGCCTCACCGCCGACGACATGCTCTGCGACGGCTGCACCAGCGACAGGGTCTACAAGAACGTGCTGGACTGCACTGTGCGTAACTGCGCTCACGCGAAGGGCGTCAAGGTCTGCAGCCAGTGCGGCGACTACTCCTGCGACAAGCTGGAAGGCCTCTGGAAGAACTACAGCCTCGACGTAGACCAGATGAAGGGCAACCTAGCGAAAGCGAAATAGCTTCACCACCACCCTTTTTTCGTGAACAAGCCATGCCCGCGACCGAGATACAGATCAAGGCTAGAACCGACAACCCGATCCACAGGCTCACCGAGGAGTATCCGTCGCTCAGGATATGGATGTGGTGCAACTTCGTGCAGGACGTCTACGAGATCGTGTCAGACAGCCCGAAGGAGTTCCATGGCGCCGTCGAAGAGTTCAGGAGACTCTATCATGTGCTGGACGAGACCGAGATATCCACCAACATCAGGCTGATAACCCAGAACTGCGTGTGCAGCAAAGAGACCACGGTCCACGACAACATCCAAGAACTCGAGATACTGAACCTGATGCCTGTCTTCTACACGAGGGGCTACGAGTACTACAGGCTCATCGCCTTCAGGCACGAGGCCCTCGCCGAGCTGTTCGACAGGCTCACTGATCAGGGGTTCCAGGTCGATGTGCTGGAGAAGGCGCCTTTCAACGGCATGGTCTCCGACAGCCTCATCACGCTGAGCTCGCTGGTGGGCGGCCTCACGGACAAGCAGGTGGACGCCATAGTCGCGGCCTACAACAGCGGGTACTACCAGACCCCGCGCAGGGTCAACGTGCAGACCATCGCCGACAGGGTGAGGGTGCCCCGCACGACGCTGCAGGAGCACCTGAACAAGGCCGAGAACAAGCTCATCTCCTCGATAATCCCACAGATACAGCTCTACACACGTAAGACAAGGGCTAGGTAGTCTATTCGGTTCCTTGTCTCTAGCTTCGAAATCTCTAAGCGATGAAACTGGTTGAACCCTGTTCACCGAGACAATAATATTCATCCTGATGGTAAGTGAACCGGAGAGAAGGGAGCGACATGGACACCGTACAACTCTACGTCGACGACAGCTACCTCAGGGAGTTCGACGCCACCGTGGTGAGGACGGGCCCCAAGTTCGTGGTACTAGATAGGACAGTATTCTACCCAGAGGGCGGGGGCCAGCCATCCGACCTTGGCACCCTCGAGGTAGAAGGCAAGGAGCACAACGTCGTCAAGGTGATGAAGCGTGGCACCCAGATATTCCACTACCTCGACGGAGACATCGCGGAAGGAACCGCGGTTCATGGAGTCATCGACTGGGAGCGTCGATTCGACTTCATGAGGCTCCACAGCGGGGAACACCTCCTCACCGGCCTCTTCGAGGCTGCCGGCAGCGGACCCAAGGTCTTCAGCAGCTTCAGCCAGCTGGACTTCAAGCCCAGCGACCTCACCGAGGAGACGTTGCAGGGCGTGCGGCGGCGGTTCGACGAGATCGTCAAGATGGATATCCCTATCCGGATATACTACACCGACAGGGACCGGCTGGACGTCGGCGAAGACGCCCGCAAGCAGAGCTTCCTCGAGAAGATTCCTCCTGACGTGGAGACGCTGAGGATGGTGGAGATCGGGGAGTACGCCCTCACCTTCTGCATGGGCACCCACGTCAAGAGCACCGGGGAGATAGGGAGGCTCAGGAGCCTCAGGCTGGAGTCCAAGAAGAAGCGCCGCAAGATAGTGTACTTCGAGCTCTAGTCCAGTCTATCCTTGAACTGAGGTCAACTAATGCGTGGTATTTGTATTGTTCATTATCGGATCAGTGACGATTTTTATCACTCCAAGGTCACTGACTTTATATGGGATCTACAGTGTGGAAGGACAGGCTGAAAGGGGACAGGACAGACTGGCTTTTAGAGGCCGATGACCCGTCCGTGAGATACTGGGCTTTGAAGGGCCTCCTGGACCTTGATGAGAGTCACCCAGAGGTGGTTGAAGCCCGGGACATGGTGATGGAGAGCCCAATCGTCAAAGCGATCCTCGACGCAATGAAACCGGAATGCTACTGGGAGAACCCAGACGACATGTACCTCCCCAAGTACACCGCATCGACCCACCAGCTCCTCATCTTGGCCGAGCTTGGCGCAAGGAGGACCCCAGAGATCGAGAAGGCGGTGGAGCACATCTTCAGGTTTCAGAGGAACAGCGGCCACTTCCTCACCGAGATACCCAAGACCGAGAGGGGAAAGGACAGCGTTGTCAAGGACGGATGCTGCCTCGACGGCAACATACTCTACTACCTCATCCATTTCGGGTACCTCGACGACCCCCGCACCCAGAGGACGCTTGGCTTCCAGGTGGACTACCACGACGACGACAACGCCGGCTGGCGGTGCAGGGCCTACCCCATAGACCCAAGCCGGGTGTTCCCCGTGAACTGTTACATGGGCGCCACAAAGGTGCTGAAGGCGCTGAGCATCATACCTGAGGAGATGAGGAGCCCAGAGATCAGGCGCGTCATCCTAAGGGAGGTGGAGAACCTCATGGACAACAACGTCTACCAGTACCTCAGGAACCCCGACGGCGGCAGGAAAGATAAGGCCGGATGGAAGCGGTTCGGGTTTCCCCTCTTCTACCAGTCGGACGCCCTTGAGGTGCTTGACACTTTGACGCGGCTCGGCGTCAAGGACGATCGGATGCTGAAAACTTTGGAGCTTGTTAAAGCCGCACAGCAGGCCGACGGCTCCTGGTTGATGAAGGACACCTTCAACGGGAAGATGTGGGTGGACATCGAGGAGAAGAACAGGCCCAGCAAGTGGGTCACCCTTAGGGCCATGAGGTCCCTGAAAAGGTACCACGAGTGAGCCGCGTACCATGGATTAACTTTATATTTTCATATACATCCGGCAAGTGGTTCAACGAAGGTGACTACTTGGCGGCGGGCGAACGGAGCCTCAGGATGGATGTCATAAGCATCTACGTCCCCTCGTTCTTCATTTTCGTGGGCATGAGTATCGTCTCCCCAATCCTGCCCCTGTATGCCAAGAGCTTCAACGTAAACTACACCCTGGTTAGCCTGGCCATCTCGGCCTACGCCTTCGGGAGGTTTCTGGCGGACATACCCAGCGGGTGGCTCTCAGATAAGTGGGGCCGGAGGCCTCTCATGATCTGGGGCACCATCATCCTCGCCGCAACGGCTTTCCTGAACGCCCGGGCCACCAGCTTCATCGAGTTTCTCATCTACCGCCTCATCCAGGGGGTGGGGTCCGCGATGTGGATGACCAGCAGAACCACGCTGCTGGCCGACGTGCTGAAGCCCAACGAGAGGGGCCGAATCATGGGCTACTTCCAATCATTTCAGCTCCTGGGCAGCAGCGCGGGGCCCGTCATAGGCGGCTACGTGGCCACCCTGTGGGGCCTCCAGTC
>CAZQOX010000019.1:0-12107 GCA_964594895.1 uncultured Candidatus Bathyarchaeia archaeon | reverse complement strand
GCCCCAGCGCCGCAAGAACATGCTCATGATAATGGCGGCCCACAGGATACCCTACCTGGCGACGGCTAGCCTCGCCTACATCCCGGACCTGAAGCGGAAGATCAAGAAGGCCGCCGAGGTGACGAGAAACGGCGAGGGCTTGGCCTACCTGCACGTGCACCAGCCGTGCCCCACCGGGTGGTACTTCGACCCGGCCAAGACGGTGGAGGTTGGGCGGCTGGCGGTGCAGACAGGCGCGTTCCCGCTGGTCGAGGTGGACCACGGCGAGTTCAAGATAAGCGTCAAGCCTAGGGAGCTGAAGCCCGTCAAGGAGTACCTGGAGCCCCAGCGCCGGTTCAGGCACGTCACCGAGGAGCAGCTGGAGATACTGCAGAGGCACATCAACGGCGACTGGGAGGCCCTCCTCAACATGGAGAAGGACGGCAGGCTCCCCTTCTACTAACTTGTAGTTTAATTTATTTTCAAACAAAAAGATAAAAACCACTTATTCTTTAAATTCACGTGTATGAAAAGAAAAAAAATGCTATTAATTTTAGTGCTTTTTATCGGAGTCCTAATTCCATATACACCTGTTGAAGCCTCGGAGAATTACCCGTCAATAAAAATTAGAATTCAACGGATCAGAAAAGTTGACGATATAGAAAATGCATTCGAGGGTCAGGCTGATTGGTATTATTATTTACAGGTGTATGATGGTAATAACTGGAAAATTGTAACTGGTTCATATGACGGTGCTGATGACTTACTCGTTGGGGAAGATCATTTTTATGAAGTCACTCTAATCGAGGTCCCCGTTGTAATCTCTTTATTTGAAACAGACACCATGTCCTCCCGGGACTTAGCAGACATCAGCTCTTACTCAGGAGGAGGCGCCGACGACTGGACTGATAGCTCAACAAGAGGAACCCAACTAAGATTTACCTATAACATCAAAACAAACGAACTGTATGGTGATGAAATCCTATACGAAAGTGGTTATTATAAAACGTCGGGTGAATATGATGGGAGTATTTATTCAGATGAAAATGACGCTGAACTATATTTCAATTGTTGGAACAACTATGATCCACCCGTTGCTAGAGCAGGAAGTGATAGAACAGTAGACCTGGGAGAAAAAGTAAATTTTGATGCATCTAATTCTTACGCTACAGGCGCATCGATAGTAAAGTATGAGTGGGACTTTGATGATGATGGCATTATAGACGCTCAAGGAGAGAGAACAAGTTACACGTTTGTAACGAGCGGAACATACGCCGTAAGACTTGTAGTCACTGACTCGTTGAATCAACAAGATGTTGATGCTTGCTCCGTAAACGTCGAACAACTAGACCCAAAAGCCTCTTTCACATACGCGCCAGACACCCAGCCAACAATAGAAGATGAAATTCATTTTTACGATACTTCAACAGACGAGGATGGTACGATAACGGCTTGGAACTGGAGCTTTGGTGACGGCGTAAGCTCGACGCTCAAAGATCCGACTCACCAGTATAACGACAAAGGAACCTACAATGTGAGGCTAATGGTGACTGACAACGATGGTTTAACTGATACATATACTAAAAACGTGAAGATATACAATCTTCCGCCTCATGCTGATTTCTCGTTCTCACCTACAACAGCTAAGGTAGGAGCAGAAATTACCTTTAATAGCGAATGTAGTGACCCTGAAGGTAAGGCCATGTCTTATACATGGACTTTTGATGATGGGTTCACCTCATCCTCTAGAAACCCAGTTCATGGATTCACATCATCGGGTACAAGAAGAGTGACTCTTACAGTAAGAGATGATGAAGGCGCTCAGGATCAAACGTCTAAGACGATAAACATTATTCCCAACCAAAAACCAAATGCAGATTTCAATATTGAACCAAAAACTCAGAGCGTAGATGAAAAAGTATCTTTCGAAGATAACTCTAATGACCCAGATGGACACATAACTGAGTATTACTGGGATTTTGAGGATGGTTCAACATCTGAACAAAAAAATCCAACTCATGTATATACTGAGGAAGGAGAATATATTGTAACGCTGGTTGTCACAGATGATAATGGAGAGACGGATTCAATTTCCAAGACGATTACCATAGAGAAACAAGTTGACATACTCGTAATCGCAGGATTAGGTGGCGCAGCAATTCTAGGCGTCGGCTATTATCTAATGAGACGAATGGGTAACTAACCTCCAATTTTATCATAAAACCTGTTATACCCAGTGACTGGGTATTACTACTCTGAGACTATATGCCACACAACGTCACGTTGGAGGACGTGGAGGCCCTCGCCCTCGGAGGGGCGATCCTGGGAGGAGGAGGCGGGGGCTGGCCCGAGACAGGCCGCAGGACCGGCAGCCTCGCGCTTGAGATAGGCAACATAGAGCTCTGGGGGCCGGACGAGGCGGACCCAGAGTGGAGGGTTATAACGAGCGCCGCGCTTGGGGCGCCCACTGAGCGGGGGAACACCAAGCCCATGCACTACATCAGGGCGGCCCAGCTCCTCAGGGAGGTGGGAGTCGAGTTCCACGGCGTCATCGCCGCCGAGAACGGTGGCCACAACAGCTTCGGCGGCTGGCTCATAGCCGCCGCCCTCGGGCTCCCCGTGGTGGACACCCCTGGCGACGGCAGGGCCCACCCCACAGCCATGATGGGGAGCATGGGGCTCCACCGCCTCGACTACAGGAGCGTCAAGACGGGGGTCACCGAGGGCAGCGAGGTCGTGGCGTGGGGCACCCTACAGACCACGGGCAACGTGATACGCGCCCAGGCGCGGGACATGAAAGCGCTTATAGCGATGGCTAGGGACCCCGTGCCCGTGAGCTACACCAGGGAGCACGGCGCCCCCGGCGCCATAAGGATGGCCATAGACCTCGGCTACGCGTTCCTTACCGCCAAGGATAAGGGGGCCGACGCCAAGGTGAAGGCAGCCACAGACTTCCTCGGCGGCGAGCTCGTCTGCAAGGGACGCGTCACCGAGACGACCATCGAGGCCAGGGGCGGTTTCGACGTAGGCTTCGCCACCATAAGGCAGGGAGGCGATGAGGAGTGGGAGCTCGGCTACGTCAACGAGTACATGACTCTTGAGAAGGGCGACGGGCGGCTGGCCACGTTCCCCGACCTCGTGACGACGTTCACCGGGGAAGGCGACCCGGTGACCAGCGCCGGCCTAGAGAAGGGTCAGACCGTCTACGTAGTATGCGTGCCCAAGGAGAAGATCCTCGTGGGCGACGGCAACAGGTACAGCGAGAACTACCAGGTGGTGGAGGCCGCCCTAGGCAGGCCCATGGTCAGGCACTTGGAAGGCTACCTGAAGGGTTGAAGCGTTAACCTCTCAGGGCCTTCGAGACTCTCTCTATTATCGTCTTCGTGTCTCTTTCCTCGGCGAGCATCAACCCCCTGAAGCTCGTTACGTTGATGACCAGGTGGTTACGCTCCGCCGACGCCCATATGGAAGGGTTGCCGGCTATAAGCTCTTTGACTATACCATCCACCTCCTCGGGGCCCCTGTCGAGGACTAGGTGCAGAGATATCCTGCCCGGCTCCTCGGGCACCGTCCCCACGTCGTAGAGCTTGGTTGATACACCGGGAACCTTGCTCCACTTCTCCGTCATCCTCGCCGCCTTTAGCCTGGCCTTCGCGAATACTGCCTCGTAGTCCGTGGCCAGGTGCTCCTCGAGGGACGCGACCGCCCCAGCTATGGAGGACCTGTCCATCTTGTAGCCGCGGAACACGCTGCCGTGCATCCGCCCCGGCTCCGCCTCGAGGAGTAGCCTGCCGCCGGGGCCGCCCTCCTGGCCAACGAAGCTGTGGAGAGCCACTGCGTCCACGAGGTCCTTCCTACCGAGGAGGATGCCGGCCGTGTTGGGGCCTCCGAAGTACTTGCACGAGTAGGCGACCAGGTCTGCCCCCATGGAGGTGTAACGGGTGAACCCGTCCTTGGGGTAGCACTGGAACGCGGCGTCCACAATCACGGGCAGACCGTTGCGGTGAGCCACGTCGATGACGTCCTCGACGGACACGATGCTGCACTCCTTGGAGGCCCAGTTCCCCGTGGTACCGTGGGCCATGTAGTGAAACCCGGCGGTCTTGTCCGTGATGGCGGCCTCCATCTCCTCTGAGGTGCATCCCCGTCTCTCATCGCCAGCCTCCACGAGCCTCCCGCCCGCGACGGTCATGCTCCTGTCGTACTTGAAGTCCCTGAGCGCCCGCTGTACTATGAACTCGTTCCTCATGCCCGACGTGTCGGGGAGCCTGCTCATCTTGTCCCGGTCCGTGCCTGCCATGCAGGCGGCCGCGCCCATGCTGAGGGCGGCGAAGACGCCGGGGGTGACGAACGCCGCCTCTGCCCCAGTAAGCTCACAGATCCTTTCGCCTGCCTTCTCCTCCAGCTCCCAGAGCCACGCGAAGCTTCTGTCCGCCTCGTCCATCGCCGCCCTGACCTGTTCCGAGAAGGTGTGGCCCCCTATCAGCGTGTAGGTGCCGTAGCAGTTGATGACGCGTTTGACCCCAAGGTGATCGTAGAAACCCATGGTTCATCTTCCGCCGCCCGTTTAAAGGGTTTTATCCCGAAACCACCTTGTGGTTAAAAATTAATTTGGGGTCCTACCTGCTGTGGTTTGGTATTGTTTGACGAGGTATGCCCCGATCACGATCCAGTACCCGATGTAAACGATGATCCTCAGCCACTCGGGGTCTCCATCATACCCGATCAACGCCTTCAACACGGACCCAATCACTCCCTTCTCGTGAAGCAATGGATACGTTCCATCGGGGTTTATAGGCGGATTGATGTCAAACGGTTTCCCGCCTAGAACACCGAAGTCGACTCCTGAACCCTCACCAGCCTCTATCAGCTCATGAACGCCATACCCCGCCAATCCGGCGCCGAAGACGAGCAGGAGTACGCTGGTGACCTTGAAGAACATGCTGATCTCAAGGTTCACCGCCCCCCTCATGAAGAGAACTGAAAGCCCAAGCACGATGACTGCCCCAATCAACGCGCCCATGATGGTGCCTGCCTGGTCCTGTATGAACGTCGCAGACAGGAACAGAACCGTCTCCAGCCCCTCCCTCGCCACCGCCACGAACGAAAGAGTGGCTATGCCGTAGAGCTCCCCCTTCGTCACGGCTTGCTCGATCTTTCCCTCAAGCTCGCCCTTGATCTCTTTGCTGTGCTTCGTCATCCAGAAGATCATGCTGGTTAAGACGGCGACAGCCGTGAGAGACGCTACGCCTTCAAACAGCTGACCGGCGACTTCTCCGAGCCCACCGTAGAACGCCTGCAGGCTTATACCTGCGAGCAGACTCGCTATGATCGCTGAGCCTGCCCCGAGGTAGCTGTATTTGTTTAGTTCCTGTTTCCCTATTTTTCTGAGGTAGGTCACCGTTATGGTGACGATCAGCGCCGCCTCCAGCGCTTCTCTGAACGTGATGAGCAGGCTCGGGAACAGTGCTTCGTACATCTCAACACCAATTTTTAGGCTTGCCTAAACTTTCAATCTCTTAACGGGGACGACTCTATTTAAACAATTACAGGTCTCAGGTCATGCGCGATGGCAAAGCAATGCAGCGCTTTATAGTGACGGGGGCATCGAACTGCTTTTACCGTCCGTTGACGATAAGGTCATGATCCACCTTGTCCGATGAGCTTGATCTCTCCCCATCCGAGAGGAGAGTCTACGAACTGGTCTGCCAGGGAGACGTCATGTGCAAAGATGTGCCCCGGATGGACAGCGGCGCCATCCCCAGCCTCGTTAACAGGGGGCTCGTGGAGGTCTACACGAGGCGGGTCTCCTCCTCCCGAGACAAGAGGCACAAGTATCTCAGACGCGTCTAGTCCTGCTCAGCTACCTCGAACGGCTCCTCGTCGCTGAACGACCACGGGAAAGGCGAAGGCCTGTCCCTGGGGTAGACCTCCAGAAGCCTCCTACGCAGCTCCATGTCGCGGGGAGTGAAGGGAGCCGTATCCCTCTGGAAGAGCACCACCCTGACCCTGGAGATGTAAGCCCCCAAGGTGTCCGCCTTTATGAGGACCTCGTCCCTCGCATCCTTGTAGAGGGAGAGCTCGTGTCTTGTACTCTCCGGGGTGTTGACGGGCTTGACCTCGAACTCCGTCGATAGCTCTCCGCTCAACTCGTCGATGTCCACCTCACTCCACCACCTGTATCTCACGTAGTTGTACTTGCGGCTCATCTCGCTATGATGAAGGAAACCGCGTAATATTTGGGTATCTCATCGGCTTGGCGCCTGCTAAACCCTTTATCGTCGTAGCCGAGTATCATCAACGATACCAATTGAAGTATGACATAGTCATCAGGAACGGCCGCGTCATGGACGGCACAGGCAACCCATGGCGGTGGGCCGACGTCGGCGTCTCCGGTGACACCGTGAAGACGGTCGGCGACCTGCAGGGGGCCGAAGCCGAGAAGACCATAGACGCAGAGGGGCTTATCGTGGCCCCAGGCTTCATAGACATTCACAGCCACTCGGACTTCCCGATACTCATCGACCCCCGGGGGCTCAGCAAGATCCATCAGGGCGTCACCACAGAGGTGGTGGGCAACTGCGGGGGCAGCGCGGCCCCCATGAACGCCTCCGTAAAGGAGTACAGGGAGACCTATATGCGGAGCTCCGTGCCGGACGGCTTCATGTTCGACTGGGAGACCATGGCCGACTACATGGACAGGATAGACAGGCAGGGAGCAGCCCCGAACATAGCGCCCCTCGTAGGCCACGGCACCGTCCGCCAGAACGTCATGGGCCACGAGAACCGGAGGCCCACGGCGGAGGAGCTGGAGGAGATGAAGAGGCTCGTGGACGAGGCCATGAAGGACGGGGCCTGGGGGATGAGCACGGGCCTCATCTACCCGCCCAGCGTCTACGGCGACGCCGAGGAGATCACCGAGCTCGCCAAGGTGGTTGCTAGGCACCGGGGCCTATATTTTAGCCACATCAGGGGGGAGGGGGACACCCTCCTCGACGCAGTCAACGAGGCCTGCGGGATCGGGCGCGACGCGGGGCTCCCCGTCCAGATAGCCCACTTCAAGGCCAGCGGCGAGAGGAACTGGGGCAGAACCAGGGAGAGCCTCGCCCTGGTCGCCGAGCACAGGGAGAAGGGCGTGGACGTCACCTTCGACCAGTACCCGTACATCGCCAGCAGCACCGGGCTCACGGCCCTGCTGCCCCACTGGGCCCACGAGGGAGGCGCCGAGAGGATACTGGAGCGCCTCAGAGACCCAGACACCCGTAGGCGAATGGAGAAGGAGAGGCGGCTCGGCTACCCTCCCGAGAACATACTCGTCACCAGGGCGAAGAACAACCCCCAGTACACGGGCAGGAACCTCAAGGAGATCGGCGAGATGATGGGCAAGCCCCCCATGGACGCCATGTTCGACCTCCTCATAATGGAGGACACCCAGGTCCCCAGCGTCATGTTCGGGCTGAACGAGGAGGACGTCCGACGCGTCATGCAGAGCCCCCTCGGCATGGTGGGAAGCGACGGCTCAGCCATCTCCCCGGAGGGCGTCTGGGCCGACATGAAGCCCCACCCGAGGTACTACGGCACCTTCCCCAGGGTCCTAGGCCACTACGTCAGGGAAGGCGTCATCAGCCTCCAGGAGGCGCTGCGGAAGATGACGAGCGCACCCGCCCAGAAGATGGGCTTCAAGGACAGGGGCGTACTGCGGGAGGGGTGCAAGGCCGACGTGACGGTCTTCGACCCGGCTACGGTGAAGGACGAGGCCACGTTTACGGACCCCCAGAGGTACGCGTCTGGCATACACCACGTCGTGGTGAACGGCGTGCCTGTCATAGAGGAAGGCAGATACACTGGGGCGCTGCCCGGTAAGGCGCTCAGAAAAACGGTCTAGCCTAATCTCCTTATTTTTAATTCACCGATTCTCAAGGTTACTTGTTGCTGGTGGTTCAATGGTCCAAGCGCTGAAGAGAGCCTCGCCCAGTCAAGCCTGGGCCGTGGCGGTGGCTTTCTCCGCCGTGTTCACCGCCGTGATATGGTTGACGGGGCCGAGCCTCCAGAACTTCCTGGCCACTCTCCTCCCCGACCAAGGGGCTTCCTGGTACTACTGGAAGCTGCCGGTCAGGGACTCGACAGCCATGGCCGTAGTGTGGGCGCTGTACATTGGCCACCAGGCTTCCGTCTGGGCCGCCATCAGGTGGGCCGAGGTCAACCTGAGGGACTGGAGGAAGAGCCCAGACACCCTGAACCGCTACAGCTTGGCTGTCCTGGGGGTCAACGCTGTCTTCATGGTCCTGCACCTCGCGCAGACTCACCTGTGGTTCGACGGGCTCGCCCAGGACGTGCCCATCTTCACGAGCCAGGGAAGCGTCATCATAATGCTCGCCGTGACGCTGATACTCGAGAACAGGAGAAGGGGCTTCATACTGGGTAAGCCCTTGGGCAGGCCATTCACGCCCAGGGTGGTGGCCTTCTTCAGGAGGGCCCACATGTACGTGTTCTCGTGGGCCCTAGTCTACACGTTCTGGTTCCACCCAATGGCCTACGACCCTCAGCTCTTCTCCGGCTTCTTCTACATGTTCCTGTTGTTCACCCAGATGTCCCTGGCCTTCACGGGGGTGCACCTGAGGAGGTGGTGGATCGTCCTCTTGGAGAGCTACGTGGCCATACACGCGTTGATAGTGGCGGTGTATAACACGGCCTTCTTCGACAGCGCCGACATGTGGCCCATGTTCTTCACAGGGTTCGCCTTCATGTTCGTGTTCACCTACGCCTACACCTTCAAACTGGGGGGCAAGGCAAACCTCTTAGTCACGGCAGCCTACGCGGCGCTTCTGGCCTGGATATTCTCTCCGGCTCCGTTGGGGCTCGGGAGATCGTTGACCTACCTGACGCGGCTCGAGTTCATCTGGATACCCGTGATACTCTACGGCCTCGCCATAGCATTCGCCGCGCCCCTCTACCTTCTGATGAAAGATGGTTAGATATTGCTCAGCATCCTGAAGTCCTCTTTCACAGTGTTGAGCACCACGTGGGTGTTGGTTCTCTCCACGAAAGGCATCCTGAGAAGGTCCTTGGGGAACTCGCTGAGGTCCCTCCTGTTCCTGAACTTTGCCACCACTATGGAGTCGATCTCACCTGTCACGTCGTAGACTGCGCAGACATAGGGCAGCTTGGCGATCTCCTCCTGGGTCTCCAGGAGCTTGCCCCGGCTCACCGTCATCTCGGTGACCACCGTGAGCTCGAACCCCAGCCGCTCAAAGTCCAGCATCACGGTGTACTCCTTTATCACCCCCGCAGACTCCAGCCGCTGGACGTGGCTGATCACCGTGGCCGCGGATATGCCTATGGCCTTAGCCAGCTCCCTGTAGCTTCTCTTAGAGTCTAGGAGGAGCTCCGCGAGTATCTTCTTGTCTATCTCGTCGAGTGCAAACATCTAAACACCTTAACATATGTAGGTTAATTTACTATTCACCTATACGGGTGTATATTAAATTTGCCATAAACTATATATACGTTTAATGCGACGGAGGCTCTATGACCGCAGACCAGAGCCAAGCCGGAGGCATAGTCGCCGCGGTCACCGTGTCCATAATCTGGGGCCTCAGCTTCGTCGCAGCCTCCGTGGTTCTCACCACTCTCTCCCCTGTGGTCCTAGCCACGCTGAGGTTCACAATAGCGTCCGTCCTCTTCCTCCCAGTGATCCTGAGAGAGCTTAACCGCAGAGCCAAGCCGACTGTCAGCGACCTGAAGGAGACGGCGTACCTCGGGTTCCTCAGCATAAGCCTGTACTTCTGGCTACAGTACACGGGCGTCAAGTACGCCGGCGCGGGTGTCTCGGCGCTGCTCGTCGTAGGCTTCATACCCATCCTAACTGGTGTCGCGTCCTCGTTCATGCTCGGCGAGCCCCTGAGTCGCTGGAAGGTCGCTGGCTCGGCGTCGGGTTTCCTCGGCGTAGCCCTGATAACCGTCCCCAAGCTCACGGACATACAGGTCAATAGGGGGTTCCTGTTCGGCGTGCTCTGCCTGCTCGGAAACGCCGTTTGCTGGTCCCTATACTCGACGATGAGCAGGAGGCTGATTCAGAGGACCGGCAAACCCCTCATAGTAACGGCGTACGTCACGCTGTCAGGCACGCTTGTGCTTCTCCCCCTGTCGCTGACGTCGGACTGGTCCGTGGTGGGGCTGCTGACGCAGAGCCAGTGGCTGAGCGTCCTCTACCTGGCGATAGTCTGCAGCGGGGGAGGTTACTTCCTATGGAACTACGCTCTGAGCAGGCTCGAGTCGTTTCGCGCCGCGATATGGCTCTACCTCGAGCCGGTGGCCGCGTTCATCGGGGAGGCGCTGCTCCTCGGGGTGATGCCCGACGCGTTGACCGCGGGGGGTGGGCTGCTCATCATGGCCGGCGCCCTGCTGACCTCAGCCGCGAATAAGTGAACTTGCCCCGAACGCATAAAGGACGGTGAACGTATGTACCATATATAGCATTTTAACTATACAAATGTTCAGAGTTTTTGCCATAAACTATATATGCGTGTAGACCGCTCATGGACAGTATGCCTCAGACATTAACAACCAAAGACGCCGTGGAGTCTATAATGGAGCTCATCAAGCGTCATGACATAAAGTACATCCGCCTCATAGTCATCGACCCGCTGGGCAGCCCCAAGGCCATGCTGGTCCCCGAGTACAACATGCGGGACGCGCTGACCAACGGCATAGCCTTCGACGGCTCAAGCATATCCGGCTTCGCCGAGATTAACAGGAGCGACCTAAACCTCCATCCCGATCCGTCCACGTTTCTGGTCCCTATGTGGGAGACCCCCGGCATTGCCCTAATGTTCTGCTACGTCGGCAACCCAGACGGGACGCCGTTCCTCGGAGACCCCAGGGGCCTGCTGAAGAGGGCGGTGGACGAGCTGGAGAAGAAGGGGCTGGGCTTCAACACGGGCCCCGAGCTTGAGTACTTCTACGTGACCAACGAGGACGGCTCCATCGCGCCTTTCGGAAAGGGAGGCTACTTCGACCTGCCACCCCTCGACCCCACCGAGGACGTGAAGTTGGAGACCCTCATGTGCCTGGAGGCCGCGGGGTTCCAGCTGGACCGTGTCCACCACGAGGTGGCTTCAGGCCAACAAGAGATCAACTTCAGGTACAGCGACGCCCTGAGCACAGCCGACAGGGTGATCCTCTACAAGCTCGCCGTCAAGACCATCGCCGAGAAGCATGAGGTCACCGCCACGTTCATGCCCAAGCCTTTCTGGGGCATCAACGGCAGCGGCTGCCACATGCACCAGAGCCTCATGGAGCTTGAGACAGGGCGCAACATCTTCATGGACGAGGACGCCGAATACGGGCTGTCCGATACGGCGCGCCACTACGTCGGAGGCATACTGAAGCACGCCCAGGCCATGTCGGCGGTGGTGGCGCCCCTCGTCAACAGCTACAAGAGGCTGGTGCCCCACTACGAGGCCCCGGTCTATGTGAGCTGGGGCTTCGCGAACCGCTCCGCCCTCGTCAGGGTACCCTTGGCGCCGGGCGAGAAGAACACTGTGACCAGGATCGAGTACAGGCACCCCGACCCGTCCAGCAACCCCTACCTCACGGCGACGGTGCTGCTCAAGTCGGGCATGGAGGGCGTCGACAAGAAGACGGAGCCGCCTGAGCCGTTCTCCGACAACATATACCACTTCACCAAGAAGGACATCAAGAAGCTGGGAGTAGAGGTTCTGCCCGAGCACCTCGGGGAGGCGGTGGACTGGTTCAAGGAGGACGCCACCATGAAGGACGCCCTCGGCGACTACCTCCACCGGAACCTGATCGAGCTGAAGCAGGCAGAATACGAGAGCTACCTTGAGTACACAGGCGTCGAGTGGGCCGCCAGCAGGCCCAAGATCACGCCGTGGGAGTACGAGCAATACCTGACCAGGTGCTAGCCCCCAATCTATCTTTCAGCGTCACACCTCATCTCCGCGATCCTCTGGGGCAGCTCGTCCAGCTCCGAGATCATCCTCTCGTACCACTTGTCCAGGGTTTCTCGGATGGAGTCCTTGAGCCTCTCGGGTGGCACGGCCCTGTAGACATACTTGTAGCCGCCGAGCCCTATCAGCTCCTCCTCGCGGGTGGCCAGCCCCTTC